>URSZ01000062.1 GCA_900550635.1 uncultured Prevotella sp.
AAAACAGAAATATGGTTATTCCTGAATGCAACCATAGTCTTCTCTCTTTGCACCTGCTCCAAATCGGAATGCATCTCGGCCACATTAAGGTTAAGCGACTTTAATGAAGAAGCCAGTTCTTTTACCTTTTTCTTTGAGGACACAAAAATTATTACTCTCTCGAGCGACGGATTTTCTTTAAACAAGCCTCTTATTACAGCCGTCTTTTGCGATTCGGCGCAATGACAGACTTTCTGGTTTATGGCCTCAACCGGTTTGGAGATTGCTATCTTAACCTCAACGGGGTCGTGCAGTATTGTGCGGGCCAACAGCCTTATTTTATCAGGCATGGTAGCAGAAAACATGATGTTCTGGCACGTTGGGGGCAAAAGTTTCGCTATCTTAATAATGTCATCATAAAAACCCATGTCAAGCATGCGGTCGGCCTCGTCGAGCACAAAAAAAGATACCTGCGAAAAATCCGGGTTCTCGAGTTGTATATGCGAAATCAACCGCCCCGGCGTAGCTATTATGACATCTGCCCCAAGTTGCAGGCTTTTGCGTTCCTGTTCATAACGGACACCATCGTTACCTCCATAAACTGCTACCGAAGATACGGGAACGAAATATGAAAAGCCTTCCATGGCCTGGTCTATCTGCTGCGCGAGTTCCCGCGTAGGTGACATTATTATACAATTAATGGAATCTTTCGGATGGTTTCCCACATACAGGTTATTTATAATAGGAAGCAAATAAGCTGCGGTCTTACCCGTTCCGGTTTGTGCGATACCCATGACATCATGCCCCTCCAATATCAAAGGGATTGTCTTTTCCTGAATAGGCGTACATTTGGAAAAGCGCATGGCATCTAAGGCATCAAGCACTTTATCATCTAAATCTAAATCGTAAAAATCCATATAAAAAAGTTATCGCGTGAAAAGGTTATTTGGGAGCCTTGCGGTAAAGCGCAAGAGCAATAAACGAGAATATTACATTTGGAATCCATGCAGACAACAACGGAGGCCAACCTGCATTTATCGCAAAAGTGGATGAAATTGTTTCAAACAAGATATACGAAAAGCTCAACGCCAGGCCAATCCCTAAAGAAAGTCCCATTCCACCTTTTCGTTTCTGACAAGAAAGTGACACACCGATTATTGTCAATATGAATGCCGCAAACGGTGCCGCTATGCGTTTGTGGAATTCCACTTCAAACATACTTAAGTTAGCAGCACCGCGCATATTCTGTTTTTTTATGAAGTCCAACAGTTCGGGAGATGTCAGCGTTTCCTGCTGGTTGCGCGAATACATGAAATCGGAAGGTTCCATCATTATAAGCGAGTCTATTTTATCGCCATGATAAATCTTCTCGCGCATGCCGTGAAGTTCTCTTACCTCGTAATTCGTTATTTTCCACAAATAGCGTTTTTGAGCCAGCGTGTCATACTGTATAACTGCAGCCGTCAAATGCGAAACCAGTTTCTTGTCCTTGAATTTATCGAGCGAGAAATTATACCCCGTCTTTGTATCATTGTCAAAATGTTGTATAAAAGCCACCACACCTGTATCTACCTGCAGCTGGACATTCTCTGCTGTGGTGACTTTCTTCTTGTGTATATATTGCTGGTCGAACCGTAAACGTTCTACATTACCGTGCGGTATCACGAAAGCTCCCAAAGCAAAAGACAGCAAGGCTATTATCGTTGCCGAAATCATATATGGGCGAAGCAATCTTTTAAAACTCATTCCCGTAGAACGCATTGCTATAATCTCGGAATTGTCCGCAAGCTTGGTTGTAAAGAAAATTACGGAAATAAACACGAACAAGGCGCTGAAAAGGTTTGCCAGATAAGGAATGAAATTCATGTAATAATCAAAAACAATCTCGCTCCATTTGGCATTCGAGGACGTAAACTTATCTATCTTTTCGTTAAAATCAAATATCGTAGATATAGCCATAATCAAGGCTATCGAAAAGAAATACGTCCCCAGGAATTTCTTTATTATATAACGGTCTATTCGCCCGATGAACGGCATGCGTCCTTTCTCAGCGTGGCTTTTACGCTTGAATATTTTAGCCAGGAACGAAAACGGCCGGACAACAACATTTTTAGTTGCACCAACTTTCATAACCGACGCATTATGGTGTCAATAACCGACGATTTCCAATCCGTGTAATCGTCTTGTAATATATGCTCCCGTGCCGACGTTACCAATTGCAGATAAAAAGCCAGATTATGCATTGAAGCTATTTGCAAAGCCAGAAGTTCCTTTACTTTAAATAAATGGTGCAGATACGCTTTTGAGTAGAACTTGCTTACGAAGCAATCGCTTTCCTCGTCTATTGGTGAAAAATCATATTCCCATTTCTGATTCCGCATGTTCATAATGCCATGTGAAGTAAAAAGCATAGCGTTCCGTCCGTTTCGCGTGGGCATAACGCAATCAAACATATCAACTCCCCTTTCTATGGCCTCAAGTATATTTGCCGGCGTTCCGACACCCATTAAATATCTCGGACGATTAAGCGGTAGTACGCTATTGACTACTTCTATCATCCTATACATTACATCTGCAGGCTCACCAACTGCAAGCCCACCGATAGCATATCCGTCAGCATTGTACTGTATTACATTTTCCGCACTTTCGCGCCTCAAATCTTCATATACACAGCCTTGCACAATAGGGAAAAGTGATTGCTCGTAACCATAATACGGTTGAGTCGATTCGTATCTACGGTAGCAACGTTCGAGCCACCTTAAGGTTATGTCTAAACTTTTACGCGCATATTGGTAATCTGCCGTTCCCGGAGTACACTCGTCAAAAGCCATCATTATATCCGCCCCTATAGCGCGTTCTATGTCTATTACCCTTTCGGGGGTGAACAAATGTTTGCTGCCGTCTATATGTGAACGGAACTCACAGCCTTCTTCATTAAGCTTACGGATTCCCGAGAGTGAAAACACCTGAAAACCTCCGCTGTCAGTCAATATAGGATGATTCCATGAACTGAATTTATGCAATCCGCCTGCCTTAATGAGAATATCGGTTCCTGGCCGTAAATACAAATGATATGTATTTCCTAAAATTATTTGTGCATTTACCGTATCTAACAAATCACGAGTCAAAACACCCTTTACCGTTGCCTGCGTGCCAACGGGCATAAAAATGGGTGTCTTTATGCAACCATGCGCAGTAGTTATAACTCCGGCACGTGCATTCGACTTAGCATCATTATGTTTTACTTCAAACGTCATTTCTTGTGCCTATTATACTTCTACGCTTGCTTTGTTTGATTTTCTTTTTCCTCGTCGTCAATAGTATAATTTACCGGATTGTCCACTTTCTCGTCCAGCAAGGCAAACTCCAGTACATCCTTAACATTTTCAACATAATGGAAAGTCAACCCTTTCAAATATATTTCAGGTATTTCTTCTATATCTTTTTTATTGTCCTGACTTATTGCTATGTCGGTTATTCCTGCTCTTTTGGCGGCCAGAATCTTTTCTTTTATGCCACCGACAGGCAACACTTTTCCTCTTAAAGTTATTTCGCCTGTCATAGCAACATTCGGACGAACTTTTCTTTGTGTTAAAGCCGAGGCTATTGATGTAGCAATAGTTATTCCGGCTGAAGGGCCGTCTTTAGGCGTAGCTCCTTCGGGCACATGAATATGAATATTCCAATGGTCGAATATCCTATAATCTATATCAAGTAGTTCCACATGAGCTTTAATATATTCAAGAGCCAGCACTGCAGATTCCTTCATTACGTCGCCGAGGTTACCGGTGAGCGTAAGTTTAGAACCTTTCCCTTTGCTAAGGCTTGTTTCTATAAAAAGTATTTCACCACCAACAGAAGTCCATGCAAGACCCGTTACTACACCGGCATATTTATTGCCTTGGTATTTGTCTCGCAGATATGGTGGTTTTCCCAGCAAGGCTTCTATATCTTCGGGCTGAATCAATTTATCAGTAAAATCGGGTTGAATTTTTGCCACTATCCTGTACGCAATCTTACGAAATATCTTATTTATTTGCAACTCCAACTCACGAACACCACTCTCGCGTGTGTAACGTTCTATAAGCATTTCGAGAGACTTTTTGCTAAAGCGAATGTCATATTCTTTACCAATCCCGGTATTTTTCATCTCTTTTGGTATAAGATGACGGCGGGCAATTTCTATTTTTTCTTCAGTTAAGTATCCACTAACTTCTATGAGCTCCATTCTGTCCAACAACGCAGGAGGAATAGTAGTTAGCGTATTGGCCGTAGCGATGAACATTACTTTCGACAAATCATAATCCACATCAAGAAAATTATCATGGAAAGCATTGTTTTGCTCCGGGTCAAGCACTTCAAGAAGCGCCGAACTCGGGTCTCCATTATAATTATTTGTTGTTATCTTGTCAATTTCATCTAATATGAAAACCGGATTATTAGTTCCCGCCTTTATTACTCCTTTTATTATTCTCCCAGGCATTGCCCCAATATAAGTACGCCTATGACCGCGTATCTCGGCTTCATCATGGAGTCCGCCCAATGAGATTCTGACATATTTTCTTTTCAAAGCGGAAGCTATGCTTTTACCCAAAGACGTTTTACCTACTCCGGGAGGGCCGTACAAGCAAATTATAGGTGATTTCAAATCCTTGCGCAAAGTAAGAACTGCAAGATGTTCAAGTATTCTCTCTTTTACCTTTTCCAGCCCATAATGGTCGCGGTCGAGTACTGCTTTTGCCCGTTTTACGTTAGTATCATCTTTGGTAAGCACCCCCCACGGCAGCGACAACAATGTTTGCAAATAATTAAGCTGAACATTATAATCCGGATTTTGTGGATTGATACGTTCCAACTTAGCCCATTCCTTGTTAAAATATTTTCTTATATCTTCGGGCAGATTCTTTTTAGCAGCCAAATCCGCAAGATCCTTTATATCCTGATTTTGCGGCGTGTCTCCCAATTCGTCCTGAATATTTTTAATCTGCTGTTGCAGGAAATACTCTTTCTGCTGACGGTCGAGGTCTTCCCGTGTCTTATTGCGTATATCGGCTTTCAAGGCAGCAAACTGCACTTCGCGGTTCAGTATAGCCAACAGCTTGTATGCTCTTTCGTTTAAAGAAGATAAGGTAAGAAGCTCATTCTTTTCTTTTATTGAGAACGGAAGGTTTGTGCATACGAAATTTACGAGGAACATCTTGTTCGTTATGTTATGCACAGCAAAGATAGGTTCCCCATGAAGA
The DNA here is from genome assembly GCA_900550635.1 of uncultured Prevotella sp. Lineage (GTDB taxonomy): Bacteria > Bacteroidota > Bacteroidia > Bacteroidales > Bacteroidaceae > UBA6398. Next base: position 5,223 of record URSZ01000062.1, read on the forward strand.
GTATCGTTTTGTTTTAAATAACGCTCCGTCATTTCACGGCATGCGTCAACCAAAGCTACGAATTCTTTGTCATCCTTAGCAGGAATAGATTCTTTCAAAACTTTTACGTTACCTTTTAGGTAAGGCTGGTGTGAAGTGATTTCCGTCAACTCGAACCTGGCAAATCCTTGCAACAGTACAGTAAAATTGTTGTCGGGTAATTCAAACACGCGCAGCACTCTTGCCACTGTTCCTGTTTTATACAAATCGTCAAAATCAGGTTCATCCGTATCCGGATTTATTTGACTTGTAACGGCAATAAATTTACCAGTTTTATTAGCATTCTTCACCAAGCGTAAGCTTGACCTGCGTCCTATGGTACAAGGTATCACCACACCGGGAAATAACACCATGTTACGCAAAGGCAACACGGGAATTTCACCATCTACTTCAATATTCAACAAGCTTTCTTCGTCTCCGTCAAAATCAGCTATCAACGAGAACTGTTTATTATCATTTTCTGCCATAAGATTCTATATGTAATTAAACGGGTGTTGCTATGCGTCAAGGCACATTACCCATTGTGCAAAAGTACTTATATTTTATGAACCTAAAGTTTTATTGTCAGTTATTTTCTACTTTTGCAACAGAGCCTACCTATAATCGTACAAGTACAGTAAGCAATAAGTCAGTTAAAAACGATGGAAAGCAATTGTTTCAGATTTCGACAATTCAGTATCAAACATGATAAGACAGCAATGCGCGTTGGCACTGACGGCGTACTGCTTGGGGCGTGGTGCGACACAAACATGGCTCGCCGCATACTTGACATTGGAACAGGCAGCGGTTTAATAGCCATAATGCTCGCGCAGCGTTCCGACGCATATATAACAGGCATAGAAATTGACGAATCCGCAGCAATACAAGCAAAGGAGAACGCAAATAACAGTCCTTGGAAAAACCGTGTAGAAATCATAAAATGCGACATAAGGAAATTCTACACAAACGATAAATACGACCTTATAATATCAAACCCTCCATTTTTCGAGAACAATAGAACAGCAGAACACAACGGCAGGAATATAGCACGTCAAACACTGACACTAACGCACACAGAATTGCTGGAATCTGCCTCAAGGCTACTTACCGAACAAGGCTCACTGGCTGTAATATTGCCGGAACAAGCAACAGAGAAGTTCATTTATCTTGCGTGGGAAAAGGGCATAAGATTAGTACATCGTACAGACGTACTAACGATTCCCGACAAGCTACCTAAAAGGGCACTATTGCAATTTTCGCGTAAAAGAACAGAACCTGAAAGATCCGACACTCTAACATTGTGTGATGCTCACGGGAACAAGACTCCAGAATACAGCATGCTGACAAAAGATTTCTATTTATAAACAATGCGTATAGATAACGTGTGAAAACCTTACGCTTTACGGGAAATAACAGACAAATTCCACAAACGATTCAAAGTTTGGCTTACAACAAAGCATACATTGCTTTGCATAAAGGCCATAAAACCGCCACATTCTTGTTCGTACAAGAAAAAACCACTACTTTTGTACACAATAGCATGGTGTTTATTGCAAATGAACTTAAAACGCTTGTTTATAAACCTGTCTGTTGCATTGTTGGCGGTATCTGCTGCCAATGCTTCCGGCAATGACAAAACATTCACCCTCGTTATAGATGCAGGGCACGGAGGGCACGACCCGGGGGCGATAGGCACCTACTCCAAGGAAAAAAACATAAACCTCAACGTGGCCCTTGAATTCGGCAGACTGGTTGAGGCGAATTGTCCTGACGTAAAAGTTATTTATACACGCAAAAAAGACGTATCCGTAAACCTTCAGGAGCGTGCAGACATTGCAAACCGTGCAAAAGCAGACCTGTTCATCTCTATACATACAAATGCACTTAGAAAAGGCCGCATAGCATACGGAGCAGAAACATATACTCTCGGAATGGCACGCTCCGACGACAATCTTGATGTGGCCAAGCGCGAAAACTCGGCTATTCTGGTAGAGGAAAACTATAGCGAACGGTATGCGAAGTTCAACCCTAATTCTTCGGAGAGCTATATCATTTTCGAATTCATGCAAGACGAATACATGAAGCAAAGCGTAAGTCTCGCAAAAAGCATACAAAAATATTATGTAAAAATCGCCGGACGCCAGGACAAGGGAGTGCACCAGGCGGGATTCCTGGTTCTACGCGAAACTTCCATGCCCAGCGTACTTACCGAGTTAGGTTTTATATCTACACCAGCCGAAGAAGCATACCTGAACTCCGACAACGGAGTAAAAAAGCTGGCCCGCTCCATTTACGAAGGGTTTCTTGACTACAAACAAACACAAGACGGGAAAAAACGTGTGACTCCTCCATATAAGAATCTGGACGATTCGGGAACGCCAGTACCCGATGAAACGAACGACAACAAAGCGGCACAAGACAAAAGCCAAGAAACAAAAGGCAACAGCAAGGCTGAATCGACTGTAAACAAAGCCAAAGCACCGCAGCAAAACATTACAGACGATGGAATTATACTGATAGGCGACGCGGCGGCAAAACCAGACAACAAACCCGCCACACAGGAAAGTAATGCAACAAAAACGCAGGAAAGCGGCACATCCGTTCTGGGAGAACTTGTAAGCAAACAAGAATCCTCGAAAGAGCAGACAGCCGAAACGAGAGAAAGCCCTGCAAAGGACGTGCAGCAATCAACTCCCGCTGAAAAAGCAACCTCTTCCGTACCCGTGTTTAAAATACAGTTCCTTACTTCTGACAGTCCGCTAAACAAAAACGACAAAAGGATTAAAGAAGCAAATGGCCTCGAAAGCTATACGGAAGGAGGTATAACAAAATACACCTGTGAGCCTACAGAAAACTATAACGAAGCAAAAAGGAAGCTTAAAGAAATACGTGCAAAATATTCCGACGCATTCATAGTAGCATTCAAAGGAAACGAACGCATGGATACGGGAGAAGCCATACGGGAGTTCCTAAACAACAAAAAGCGCCCCTGACACACATAACCAAACAGCACAAATGTAAATCGTAAACACACCCGCCGGAAAACTCAAAGACGTAAAAACTTACCAAACCAAAAATAAATTCAATAACCAAACAAGGAACATCATTATGAGCAAAAGATACTTCACAGCCGAAGTCAAAATAGCACTTACGGCGATAATAGCGTTAGTGCTACTGTTCATAGGTTTTAATTTCCTCAAAGGAATTAATGTATTCAAAACCTCGAACAACTATTACATCGAATTTTCCGACATCCTCGGATTAGCAACATCGAGCCCCGTTTACGCCAACGGATACGCGGTAGGAACCGTGCGCGAAATAAAATACAACTACCAGAACCCCGGACACGTAGCTGTAAACATAGAGTTAGACAAGGAAATGCGCGTACCGCAGGGAACAAAAGCCGAAATAGAAGCTGAAATGCTTGGAGGTGTGAAAATATGCCTCGTGCTTCCGCAGGATAAAACAGGATACATAAATCCTGGAGATACTATAAAAGGCGAAATGCACAAAGGCGCGTTACAGAAAGTAGAGAAAATGCTTCCGGCAATGGAACAGATAATACCAAAAATCGACTCGATACTTTACTCTCTTAACGCCATACTGGCCGACCCCGCACTTACGGCAACGCTGCGCAACACACGCGACATTACCGAGAACCTTAAATATACCACGGCACAGATGAACAAACTGCTGGGCAACGATATTCCTCGGCTGACGGAGCGCATGGACCGTATAGGAGAAAACACCGAACAGATAACCGAAAACTTGAAAAACCTGGACGTAGCGGCAACCATGAACAAGGTTAACACCACACTTGAAAGCGTGAACACAATGACAAACACGCTTAACGACCGTCTCACCAGCCGCGACAACTCTCTCGGACTGCTACTGAACGACGCAACACTGTACGACAATATGAACAAAACCATGAACAGTGCCAACGAACTGCTTATAGACCTGAAGTCTCACCCCAAACGTTACGTACACTTCTCAATCTTCGGAAGAAAAGACAAGTAGCCGAACATACAGCCATACTTAGGATATTTCAACAACAACGACAGGCATATTAAAAGCATACAGGGAAACATGCAAAACGACATCGCTATAATTGCCATTTTACATGTTACTTTTTGAACGCAATTTTAAGTAAGCCCCGAAATAGGTCGGACATATTTTAAAATCCAAGGCACATATTTCGAAATATGTGCCTTGGATTTTTTCTTTTTTCCGAGGTAGTTGTAACCCTCTGAAAATGAGATACTGTTTCACAGTATCCTTTTTGTCTGTTTTCCGTGTCCGGTTTCCGCTGCCGCAGATGTCTGCTTTGCAACCCGTGCAGGCGCCCAACCGCTTGCACCGGCAAGGCGGCTAACGGGATAGTTGTTCCGCAGAGCCTGCCACAGCACTACTTCGCAATGAACTTGCGGCCCTTGCTTACGTAAACGTTGCCGGGAATGGTCTTTAGCACACGCTGTCCCGAAAGGTCGTAAACCGGTGCGTCCGCACCATCTTCTCCTGCAACATCATCCACTGTTATATCTTCTATGCCAACAGGATCACCACCAAGCTCAACTATTGCTTTAAACGTAGGAACATTAGGGTTTTCCAAATACACGCTCTTCATGCCTTTATCTACACAAAGCACCGTATTCGGGAAATTATATTTGGGGTAATCTTCCTCAACTATATCGGGTCTTGCACCAATCATGTATAAGGTATCCAAACTATTTATGACTTCTAAAACACGCGGGGATGACAATCTTATTATACTAGCATCATACTCTTCATACGGTACTACATATATAGTTTTAAGGTTCGGGCAATTATGGAAATCAGGTATATATCCACCTCGGTTGTATCTATTCATAATCTGTGACACTATAGTAACATGGTTCAGATTATAACAATCATCGAAAGCGTTTGATTCTACTTTTATATCCATAATCCTAGCAGACTTTATACCACTTCCCTTGAAAGCAGAATCACCGATACTACCCCCATCCCCATCATCATACGGATATGGTTCAGGTTCCACCGCTACATTACAGACAAACTTATTACAATTCAAGAAGGCAGAATCTCCCACTTTATGAAATATTAGAAGCGTATCGGCCTTCAGTGACAGGTTTTCGCAACCAGAGAAAGCACCGGCTCCAATTTCTTTTACTTCATTCCAATTGTGGAAATACCTTAGATTCTTACATCCGTAAAACATTGCGTTACCCACTAGATCCATTTTGTAATAATCCGTTGCACCGTTATATCGGAAAGTATCAAGCTTTGTACAATATGCAAATACGGAATCGCCAAAATCTATATGTTTATATGTACGTGTTGTAACATCCGGCAAATCCATGTGTTCCAAATCACACACCTCAAGGTTTTCACACCCGTAAAATGCTTCTGATTCAAATTGTACGTGATAATCGGAAGCAAGCGCAGTTTTGAAGCGCTTCAAAGTTTTGTTGTTCTTAAAAGCTCCTTTATTTATACCGCGATACGGATTCGACCAATCGGCACATTCAAACGATTCAAAATTGCCTCCCCACTGAAATGGATTCAAATTATTTAGATAATCTCCCTCGCTATCCAAGCCACAGCCTTGCCTACGAGTTGTAAAATGCCGCACAGGTTGACCGTCACAAACTACGACAGCCGGTATTAACGCAGGAGAAATACGTTGCGACGTAAAATTTGTAGTTCCATTATCCGGACGCTCTACGTTGTTGAACATACATTCATAATCTCCTTCCACATATAGTGTGTCAACATACAATACCTTTCCCGACGAGTTATAAATGCCGCGTATCATGTTGGGAATAGTAATGCTGTTCAAACGTTCAGTCTCAGCAGTAACAAAAGCCAAATCCACGAAGAACAAGTTTATCTCCGGAATGGAAGGCAGAGACAAATTATCCGATATTTCTTTTGACTTCATGTCTGTCAAAGTATTAGCAATACATACCCCTGAGGCATACCCGTCATAAAAACGATTGTAAGGATATTTGCCGTTAAAATCGCCGAAAAATTGATTGCTACAGTATTCGCATGTTCTCAAAAAGACATAATTGTCATTTTCCCATTTCTTTTCATAATCATCGTATGTGTAATCCTCAAATACATCAGTAAAGAAATACATCATGTACGTAACATAAAAATTATCATATCCCAAACTATCCCAATCATGAGGTGGCAGCAAATACGACGGATCTACTTCAACTAATGCAGAAGCACCTGTTGTATGCGAACGAAGTGGAATAACACTTACCATTGCAAGAAGAAAAATAAATATCTGTTTCATGGTCTTTCTATTTATTTAAATAATTCGTCAATATTTCTCTAAAATCACATCAACATAAGGGCTATATCCTTCTCTGTCAATACTTACTTCTTTAACATTAAGTCCACAGAATTTCATTGATGATTTGATACTTCTTAAATGTCCTTCCAATTCAGCTCCATATATTGCAACAGAGCCAATATTACCATTCAAATCAGGACAAAACATAAACTTGTTTCGTAAGTTCCCATTTAGAGAAATATCAAGATTAACAATTCCATTTCTAAAGTCATTGACTGTTTCAATTTGATACTTACTAAATGTAGGATGCGATGAGAAATTGTTGTAGATGGTATTTATCATCTGCAAACTTCTTTCGTTAAGATGATTCATAAGAAAATAGATTTAGCACCCCAGATTCCCAGAAAGGCAAGTTTATAAAATAAAGAAAGCGTGGGAACTGCTTAGTTTATCTGTCTTAAGGTATCGCCAAACACCCAACTGAAAATAAACAACCAACCCACGCTTAACCTGTAAAATATCAATAGATACGCTACACTTTTTCTTTTCATAGGCAAATCCAAAATCTGTATCTTCGTAGCATGAAAGAAGATATACGAAAAATACGGATGCGCCAAAAATGGCTTGAGCTATACGCCGAAACGGGTTCTGTGACAAAAAGTGCCCTTCGGTGCGGGATTGCCCGTTCCACGTTATACCGTTGGATAAATCGCGGGAAAGAAGAAGGCAAGTCGGAATTGTCCGACAAGTCTAAACGTCCATCAAGACTTGCCAATATGAAGATAACACCTGAAATTGAAACCATTATCCTTAATCTGCGTGAGACGAGAAGATGGGGAGCGCAACGGATTGCCAACTATCTGCTTAGGAAGAGAATAAAGCTCTCAGCCATGACGGTGTGGCGTGTGTTGAAAAAGCATCAGGTCAGAGCTGTTGTGAAACGGCGTAAAAAGTCAGACTATATCCGATATAGTAAAGAAATTCCCGGGGAAAGGGTTCAGCTGGATGTAATGAAAGTACGAAACGGAGCATACCAGTTCACGGCCATAGATGATTGTACCCGTTTGAGAACCATTCGTGTATATCCCAATAAAAAAGCGGAAAGTACAATTCATTTTTTAGGAGAGATACTGAACACTTTTCCTTTTCCCGTTCAGCGGATACAAACTGATTGGGGAACAGAATTTTTCAATTATGACTTCCAATATGAACTGCATGACCATTTTATCAAATTCAGACCAATCAAACCAAGGACTCCGCATTTGAATGGCAAAGTTGAAAGGTCTCAGCAGACCGATAAGACAGAGTTTTGGAATCTTATAGATTTGTCGGACAAGACACTTGATTTGAATGTGATGGCTATGGAATGGCAGGAGTTCTACAATAAGAAACGACCACATTCCTCACTGAACGGCAAGACTCCGATGCAAAAACTCAAGTCTGTCAAGCACCTTGTTCCGATCCAGCCCGATGTGAGTGAAAAATTCTGGGAGTCAAACGAAGAAATTCTTCCACGTAATTACAAGTATCTTAAATTCATAAAACATCGAAATAAGAAAACTGTTATTTGATAAATCATGGAGAATCAAAATATATCGCAGATTATTTTACGCTTTTAAACTCATCGGTCGGGGAACGGCCTGTGCCAAAGGGCGGGACCACCCGTCCCAACAAGCGTAAAAATCCAGTAAGCTAATGTAGCGAATCTATTGTTATAGCACAACTAATATGTCTGTCATGGTTGGATTTCTCCTTACATAACATCACAAATATAGTTAATTTTCGGCATCTACAAACGTTCTGTGGGTTGGTTGTAAGACAAAAATAAGCAAGTTTAATCAATGAACCATCTATACTCTGAATCTCCTTGTACGGCTCTGCTT
>URSZ01000063.1 GCA_900550635.1 uncultured Prevotella sp.
ACTGTTGATTTTACCGCCGGTGTGGTCGAGGCCTACGCGGTATGTGAGCGTAAGGAAGTCGAACAGCTTGTAGTCTGCCTGGAACTTACCCCAAATCTTGTCCTGCTCGTATGTATCCTTCCAGTTCTTGAGCTGGTAGTACGGGTTGGTTGCGTTGTAGGGGGTGAAGTAGTAACCCGGCGAGTTGAACGGGTCGCTCAGGTCTTCCTGTGCGGTTACGCTTATGTCGCGGGGAACGTTGTAGAGCGAGAAGATAGGCGAGAGCTTCTGTCCGCCGGCAACTGCGCTGTTTTTCGAGTAGGTGTAGTTGATAGAGGAGCTGAAGGTGAGCTTCTTGTTGGCCTCGTAGCTGCCGCGTGCCGAGAAAGTGTACTTGTTGTACGAGTCGGCGCGGGTGGGATAGATACCGTTGTCGTTAACGTTGGAGAGCGAAACGAAGTAGTCGCTCTTGTCGGTTGCGCCGTTGAACGACACGCTGTTGTTGAACGTAATGCCCGTGTCGAAGAAGTCGCGTATGTTGTTCTTTATGGCACGGTAGCTCTTAACGCGCTGGGTGTTGTTGTAAACGTATCCGTACACCCTTTTTACGCCGTCGAAGCGGGGACCCCACGAACCGTTCTCAATAGGATCGTGGTTGCCGTAAGCGCCCTGGCCGAACATGTTCTGCATTTCAACCAAGCGTGCAACCTGTGTGAACTGGATACCGCCGTTGTAGGAAACGCCGAGGCCTTTTTCGTGCTTCGAACCTTTCTTGGTGGTAATCATGATAACGCCGTTGGCAGCGCGGCTACCGTAGAGTGCCGTTGCGGCAGCGCCCTTGAGCACTGTCATCTCGGCTACGTCGTCGGGGTTGATGGCTGCTGCGCCGTTACCGAAGTCGTAGTGGTGGTTGAGCTGGTCCTGGTTAACACCGTCGCTCGAGGTGGTGGCGGGGTTGTCAACGGGCACACCGTCGATAACGTACAACGGCTGGTTGTTGCCGCCCAAAGAGCTGAAACCGCGGATTATGACTGAAGTCGATGAACCCGGGCCCGTGCCGGTGCTTGAAATGTCGAGGCCGGCTACCTTGCCCTGCAAGCCCGTCATGATGTCGGCGTTGCGGGCGGCGGTGATGTCCTCGTTGTCGACCTTGGTGGCCGAATAGCCCAGCGATTTCTCGTCGCGCTTGATACCGAGGGCGGTTACAACCGCGCCCTTGAGCACGTAGTCGCTGGATTTGAGCTGTACGTTCATCACGCTCTTGATAGGCAATTCCTGCGCTTCCATTCCGATGAAGGAGAAACGCAACACTTTTGCGCTGGCAGGAATGTGGGAGAGTGTGAACTTACCGTTTGCGTCGGTGTTTACGCCGACGGTCGTTCCCGGAACGCTGACTGACACGCCGAGCAGCGGCTCGCCGTTATCGGCCGAAGTGACTGTTCCGGTTACGGTCTTGACCTGTGCTTGTACGAGGAGGCATGAGAACACTCCGAGCACAAACATAATCAATCTTTTACCCATAATCTTACTTTTGAATGTTTGACTTAATGCGTTTATTGTAGTTAATAAATATAGTCTATCCGTTCCATGCACGTTTCGCTTGCAGAAGAGAGATAGAAGCAAGTGTTTCGCTGTGCGGCATGGAACCGGTTATGTATCTTTTCCTCGTTTCTCGGTTACATTTTTAATAAGATTTTGCAAAAGTACAAATTTATTTTCTTTAGGGCTAGTACATGTTTTACGGATTTTTATTGTTTGTTGGCTTAAAAATGCCGTAGTTGTGGAAAAATGTTATAAAAAGCCGCATTTTGCAGCTGTTTTGTATGATAAAGCCGTGAATTTTTGAATTATCAAGGCGTAGTTGGCTGACAAAAAGTCAGGTATGTTAAAATTGCGGGTTTTGAATACTTTTCGGGGGCGTATCACGTTGTGCAGTTGTTGTTGCAAAGTGAAGTTTGCATAATCCCAAAACGGTCATTAGTAAATTAAGTAGTAACATCGGGCGCGGTTCCTTCGCCAGCTTACGCACTTCTGCGTCATCTGTCTTTGCGTCCGGCTTCGCCGTAGCAGGCTATGCCTTCAGCGGGGCGTAAAGCTGTCTGCCGGGCATAAGCACGCAATTCGACGAAGCCTGACGACCGGTTTGGGATAATGCCCCGCCAGCCCGGCAAACGGCCGTCGGTTTCTGTCCGCGTTTTCGGGGCATGTAGCAAACGGTTTTGTGCCCGAAGGGCCATTGGTCACCGGCACCAGCCGGACGGGTTTTCAGGGGGCAAAAAATTAGTGGCTTGCTTTTTAAAATTAGTGGCTCGGATTTTGAAATCCGAGCCACTAATTTTTTCCTTGCTCCGATGTGGGGTAAACGCATTGAAAATCAGTTTTCGTTTTTCCGCGCCGGAAACCGCCGTTGCAGAGACGCGATTCATCGCGGCCGCGTCGCGCGGCACCGAATTTGGCTACGCCCTGGCGTCCGCCCGTTTCCCGTGCGGGGCTTTTATATCCGCATGCGGGGCGCATGTTGCATATCCCCGGCATGCTATATATAATAATGTGTATCCGCCGCGCGGCGCACGGCGCGGCGGGGTGTCATGGCGGTATGTCAGGGTTCGTAGCCCTCGTAGTAGTAGGATTGTTCGAGCCCTTTGAAGATAATTTCGCGGTCGTCCACCTTGTCGGTCAGCGCCCGGGCGAGCAGGGTGCGGAGTTCGAGGTCGTTCACCGGGCTGCGCTCCATGGCTTGCAGGTACGCCGTTTTGCTGACGGCCGCCCAGTCTACCACGCGGCCGAGGCGTTTTTTCAGTATCATGTCGAGCCAAATGCGGCCGGCGCGCCCGTTGCCTTCCATGAAAGGGTGGGCAATGTTCATTTCCACGTACTTTGCTATTATCTCGTCGAACGTGTTTTCGGGCATTTTTTCGATGATGGGCAGGATTGCGTCTAAGTAGAGGCAGTTGGCAAAGCGGAATCCTCCTTTCGAGATGTTGAGCCGGCGTATTTTGCCCGCAAACTCATAAAGCCCTCCGAACAGGCCGGCGTGTATGTCGCACAGCCCTTTTACCGTTCCCGTTTCGATACGGTTTATTTGCCCGCTGTCGAACAGGGCGCGCGCCTTTTCAAGGCTGAGACGGTCTATTTCGTTCGTGTTCATGTGTTTTATGTATGTGGCGAGGCCGGGTTGCGTTGCGTTACGCCGCGCGGCGCACGGCGCGGCGGGGTGTTATTTGTGCAGCTGGCGGGTTATGCAGTTGTTCATGGTGCGCACGGCGAATTTGTAGAACTTCGAGTCGCCGTATTTCTTGAGGTCGATGATACAGCTGCCTGCCGGTGCGGGCACTTCGCCCACTTTCTGCCAGTTGTCCTTTCCGCCGGTGGACTTGTTGTTTGTTGTGGCCATGTATATCCATGCCGCGGCCTTGGGGTTGTCGCATTTCCACGACAGTATGGCCTTGTCGTCGTACTTGGCTGCTTGCAGGTCGTATATGTCGTTCTTGCCGTAGAAGGATGTGCCGTCGAGTTCGTAGAGCACGTCGTCGGGCACGTCGAAGTCCATGAACTCGCATATCGTCGGCAGGATGTCGGTGTGCGACAGTGTGGGGCGGCCGAACTGTGCGTTGCGTTTCTTGAGGTTGGTGGCCATCCATACTGTGCGTTCGCGTGCCGACTGCCCGCCGTGGTTGTGTCCGTCGTTGCCGCGTCCGTGGTCGGTTACGATTATCACGAGCCATTCTTCGTCGTTGTTCTTTTCGCGGTATTTTACCGCTTCCCAAACGTCGCGCAGCAGCGAGTCGGTGGCCGTTATGCTCCAGTCGCTGTGTTCGCCGTTGCCTTTGATGTGGAAGGCGTCGTCGGTGTACCACAGGTAGACCCAGTTGAGGTCGGGGGCATTGGTGCGTATGTTCTTGGCGGCCTCGGCGCACACGTGGGCGTCGATGTCGAAGATGTGGAAGTCGCCCGGTTTGTTGGGGAAGTTGGTCTTGTCGTTGTCGTAGCCGTCGAACACGTAGTCAATCTTGAGGTTGCCTGTCTCGGGCTTGCCTTCGCCCAGCAGCACGGTGCGGTTGTCGGTCCACGAGGAGTAGATGGCGGTGGTAACTGGGCGCGACTGGTTTTTGGCAATGCGGAAGATGGTGGGGTAGTTGTAGTTCTCCTGTATGTTGCTGTTGCCGCGCACGTTGTGCTTGTTCATCCACGTGCCGGTGATTATGTTGGAGTAGCCTATGGCGGAGATGGTGGGCGTTTCGCTGTACATGCCCACGTCGCCGCCGCAGTATGCGCGGGCGTAGCCGCCTTCTTCGGCAATGTCCATTATTGTGTGGGGTTTGAGCCGCTCTATGCAGTCGGCCGGAATGCCGTCGACGATGACGAACAGGGTTTTGCGGGTTTTTGCTTCGGAGCAAACGAATGCCGTTGCGAGGAGCAGCAGCGTGAGGACGGTTTTTTTCATGGTGTTTTGATAGTTTTTTGTTGTTTGCCCCAAAGTTAACTATTACGGTTCTTATGGCGAAATAAAGTGCCGCCTTTTTTGTCCGTCTTTCCGGGGCGTTTTTCAAACGGGTTTTCAAGGGACAAAAAATATGTCTGACATATTTTAAAATAGGTCAGACATATTTTGAATTATGTGCCTTGTATTTTTTCCTTTCTCCCGGGTGGGGCTAACGCGCTGAATTTTAGTTTTCAAATTTTGCGACCAAAAAGGCCTGTTTTTCGTGCACGGTTTTTCCACCCTTGAGATACACGATTCATCGCGACCGCGTCGCGCGGCACCGGCCGGGGCAGTCAGCGGATGTAGGTGGTGAGCAGTACGGCACTTTCTTCGGGCATTATCTCGATACCGGCCGTGTCGGCGGGGATGAGGATTGTCTCGCCCCGGCGTATGCTCTCGGTGTGGCCTCCGGCATCCTTTACCGTGGCATTACCGGCCGTGCATATGAGGATGAGGAACGAGCCGAGGGCGGCGATGTCCTTGGCAAAGGGACGGTCGATGTCGAGGAGCGAGGTGGTGAAATACTTGCAGTCCACGAGGAGGCATTCCTTGTTCTTTTCGCGCGTGTAGGCGGTGCGGTAGTCGGGCTGCACGGTGTAGTCGATAGCCGCTTTGGACAGTTCGGTGTGCAGTTCGCGCGGCTTGCCGTCGAGCCCGAGGCGGCCGAAGTCGTAAATCCTGTAGGTGATGTTCGACGTCTGCTGTATTTCTGCAATGAACGAGCCCGCGCCTATGCTGTGTATTCGTCCGGCGGGGAGGAAGAACACGTCGCCGGGGGATACGCGGTAGTCGCGGAGTACGTCGGTAATGGTGTGGTCCTCTACCTTTGCGGCATACTCGTCGGGGGTGATTTGCTTGCTTAGTCCTGACATGAGGTGTGCGCCCTCGTCGGCACCTACCACATACCACATCTCGGTCTTGCCCTTGGAACCGTTGTGCCTCCTGGCCGCGAGTTCGTCATTGGGGTGCACCTGTATCGAGAGGTCCTGTCTGGCGTCGATGAACTTGATGAGCAGGGGGAACTCGTTGCCCGTCCTTGCGTAGTTGCGCTTTCCGATGAGGCGGTCCTTGAACTGCGCGACAAGTTCGCTGATTGTGCGGCCGGCGTATTCGCCGTTGGCGACGACCGACTCGTTGCCCCGCACGTCCGAGAGCTCCCAGCTTTCGCCTATGTTGTGCTGCGTGGTTTCGATGTGTTTGAACGGGGCTATTTTCTCGCCGCCCCATACGAGGCTCTTTAAAATGGGTACGAACTTTAAAGGATACATATTTCGGTTTTATTTGTCCAAACAGTTGAGGGCGAATGTGTACGCCCCGACGGAGATTGCCTTGCTTGCGCCTATCTTGGAGATTGCCACGCCGATTCGCTTCTGGGGGTCGTAGATAACTTCCTTGTCAGTGCCGTAGACTTTGAGGCTGCGCTGCTCGCCGCGGGCGAAGGCCGCAAATTCCTCCTCGTCGTCGAGGTTGTATATTTTCATCTGCACGCGGTTGAGCTCGTCGCCGTTGAGGGTGTGTATCTTGCCGCGCATGGATTCGAGGAGCGAGGGCATGATGTACTTGGCGGCGGCGGTTATTCCCCCGCCTATGACGATGAGGCCGTCGATGAGCGTCGCGGCCGTGGCCATGGCGTCGCCCGCCACTTCGCCCATCTCGGCGAATGCCTTGCGGGCCGCCTCGGGGTTGCCCTCCCGCTTGCCTTCGGCAATGTCGAATATGTCTTTAGGTTCCAAATTGTGTTCGGGCCGGCCGGACAGCTCCCCGTAAACGCGCTTTACGGCGCGGATTGCAACGCCGTCTTCCGTTATGATGTGCGGCATTTTCTTGTGGGGCAGGCAGAAGGTCTCGACGCAGGAGTTGTCGCCGCGGTTGAGCCGGCCGTTGATGAACGTTCCGATACCGAAGCCCGTGCCGAAGGTGTAGCCTATGAGGTTGTTGAAGCGCTTGGCGCTTCCGGCCGCTTCGAGGCGGGCGTTTATCTCGGGCAGGATACCGCCTATGGCCTCGCCGTAGGCGTAAAGGTCGCCGTCGTTGTTGATGAATACGGGTATGCCGAACTTCTCGCGGAGGAAGGGTCCGAGGGCCACGCCGTCGCGGAACGACGGGAAGTTGGGCAGGTAGCCGCCGATGATGCCGTTGGGGTAATCGGCCGGGCCGGGAAAGGCGAAGCTGATTGCCGCGGGGCGTTCTTCAAGTTTATCGATTACGGATTTGAACCCTGTGACCATAGTGTTTAGGCAGAGGTCGAGGTTGTGGGCGTTCGACGGGAGGGTGAGCGGGTTGACGATAAATTCGCCGCCGCGCATTGCGCCGAATACCATATTTGTGCCGCCTGCGTCGAGTGTGAGGACAATGCGCGAGTCGGTCTTATAATTTGCCATATCGTTAAGATGTTTTGGGGAAGTTGTCCGGGCAACACATAGTGCCGGACAACTTTGCGGTTTTAAAGTTTTTTGCTTAGTGAGTAAGGTTTGTCTTCGGGAGCTGTACCCCTTGTCTTCTCAGGCTGCGAGGCCATGTCGAAGGTGATGTTTGCTCCTTTCATGAGGTCGCTGTAGCGGAAGAAGTTGTGCCCCCAGTTCTTGCCGTTCATCTTTATTGCTTTGATGTAGACATTCTCCCCGGAGTTGTTGCCGGCGTTGAGCACTACTTTCTTGCCGTTTTCCAGGTGGATGGTAGCGTGTTTGAAAAGAGGTGAGCCTATTACGTATTCGTCCGAAGCGGGGCACACGGGATAGAAACCGAGGGCCGAGAACACATACCAGGCCGAAGTTTGTCCGTTGTCCTCGTCGCCGCAATAGCCGTCGGGCTGTGCGGTGTATAACCTGTTCATTACATCTCTTACGTGGTACTGTGCTTTCCACGGTTCTCCGGCATAGCCGTAAAGGTAGATCATGTGCTGGGCGGGCTGGTTGCCGTGGGCGTAGTTGCCCATGTCGGCCACCTGCATTTCGGTAATCTCGTGTATGCGGCCGCCGTAGTAGCTGTCGTCGTAAATGGGCGGCACGACGAATACGGAGTCGAGCATTTCAGTAAATTCCTTCTCTCCGCCCATGAGGTTTATAAGGCCCTGCACGTCGTGGAACACCGACCACGTGTAGTGCCATGCGTTGCCTTCGGTGAAGGCGTCTCCCCATTTGTACGGGCTGAAAGGCGACTGGAATGAGCCGTCTTTGTTGCGTCCCCGCATAAGTTTCGACGACTTGTCGTACACGTTCTTGTAGTTGAGCGCCCTTTCGGACCATTTCTTTATTTCCGCTTCCGGCCTGTTAAGTTTTTTGGCAATCTGGAGAATGCACCAGTCGTTGTAGGCATATTCGAGGGTGCGTGCAACATTCTCGTTTATTCCTACGTCATAAGGTATGTAGCCGAGGGTGTTGTAATATTCATGGCCGAGCCTGCCGGAGGAGTTTACCTGCGGGTGTACGTGCTCCGTGCCGTAAACAATGGCGCGATAGAGCGTGTCGAGGTCTTCCGTGCTCACGCCTTTCATTATGGCGTCGGCTACAACCGAAGCGGAGTTGTTGCCCACCATGCAGCCCCTGTGCCCGGGGCTGGCCCATTCGGGCAGGAACGGGTTCTCCTTGGCAATGTTTACGAGGCCGAGTTGGATTTCCTTGTTAATGGACGGGTAGACGAGGTTGAGGAGAGGGAAGAGGGCGCGGAAAGTGTCCCAGAAGCCGGTGTCGGTGTACATGTAGCCCCCGCATACTTTGCCGTTGTACGGGCTGTAGTGCAGGACTTTGCCGTCCTTGTCTATCTCGTAGAACTTTCGCGGGAAGAGGGTGCTCCTGTATAGGCAGGAGTAGAACGTGCGGTACTGGTCGGTGCTCCCGCCCGACACTTCAATTCTTCCGAGGATGTCGTTCCAACGGGCCTTGGCGTCGGCCTTTACTGCTTCGAGGTCCTTGCCTTCTACTTCGCGCAGGTTGGTGTATGCCTGTTCGAGGGAAATGAAGGATGAAGCGACGGCTACATTGACTTTATCGCCTCTGCGGGTAGCGAACTTTACAGCGGCCAAAGCGTGTTCGCCCTCGAACTCGTTGCCGCTTACGGCGTCTTTGCCGTTGTAGACCTGCGCGCTTTCAAAAGGCCTGTCGAATTTCATAACGAACCAGTTGCGGAAATTCTCCGGAACTCCGCCGCTGTTGCGTGTGGTATATCCTACAATGGTCTGCTCCTCGGGGATAACCTTGATGTATGAGCCTTTGTCGAAGGCGTCTGCGATTACACCGGAGCTCTTGCTGTCGGGGAAAGTGAAGCGCAACACTGCGGCACGGTCGGAAGGCGCTACTTCTGCCTTTACATCGTGGTCGGCAAGGTAGACTGAATAATAGTATGGCTTTGCGGTTTCGCTCTGGTGGGAGAACCAGCTTGCACGGGCTTCTTCGTCTGTTTTTGAAACGTCGCGTACAGGCATGATTGAGAACTGTCCGTAGTCGTTTATCCATGGCGAGGGCTGGTGCGTCTGTTTGATACCACGTATGCGGTGAGCGTCGTATCTGTAAGTCCACCCGTCGCCCATTTTGCCCGTTTGTGGTGTCCAGAAATTCATTCCCCACGGCAAGGCTATGGCCGGGTAGGTGTTGCCTGTGGAGATTTCAAAACTTGAAAGCGAACCTACGAGCGTTGAGACATAATCAGCCGGCGAAGTCTCAGTAGGGCTTTCATTGTATTTCTCGTTGGTTGCGCCGCAACTCGTTGCCATTATCAAGGCGGCGAGTACGATAGTTTTTCTGAAAATCATATCAGTTGATGTTGTTTAATATTTCCAATTTCCCGTCGCCTATTATTTTGAGTATAAGTTCACCGAAAAGGGTGTTCTGCCATGCGAACCAAGGGCGGGTAAAGTTTGAAGCGTTGTTACAGTTGAACGATTCGTGGATGAAGCCTGTTCCTGCGTCGGTATTCATGAGTTGCACGATACATTCTTGTATTTCCTTGTCGTTATCCGAGGTAAACGCTTTCATCATTATACTCATGGGCCAGGCCATGTCGGTGCCGACGTGCGGGCCTCCTATGCCTTCACCCGCCGGGCCGCGGAAGAAGTAAGGATTTCCCTTGCTCCATACGAAGCGTCGCGTGTTCTGATATATCGGGTCGTCTGCGGGAACGTCTCCGAGGTAGGCCATGGCGAGCAGTGAAGGAACATTTGCGTCGTCCATAATATACTGGTTGCCGAAGCCGTCAACTTCGAACGCATAGATTTGGCCGTATTCGGGGTGCTGGTAAATTGCGTATTTCCTGAGGGCGGATTCCACTTCGTCGGCAAGCGCGTTGCATTCCGTTGCGAGAGCTTTATTCTTGTTTACTTCGGTAAGTATTTCTGCCGCTTTCCTGAGTGAAGACACGGCCATGAAGTTTGACGGCACAAGGAATTCGAAAGTCGTTGCGTCATCCGACGGACGGAAAGACGACGCGATGAGTCCTACGGGATTTACGGGATTCCCTTTTCCTGATACGCATTTCGTGTCGAGTTGCCTGTCTGTCGTGCGGAGGAAAGTGTAAGACCCGTGTCCGTTCTTTCTTTGCTGTTCTTTCATCGTCTTTACAATCTTGTTTATTGCTTCGAGCCAAGTCTTGCCGAATACTGAAGTGTCGCCGCTGCGTTTCCAGTATTCGTAGGCAAGGCGGATAGGGTAGCAGTGCGAGTCTATTTCCCATTTCCTTTCGAAAACGTAAGGGCTTGTCTCCGGACGGTCGGTAGGATTGCTTGCTCCTATTGGTTCTACGTTGAAGGCGTTTGCGTAAGGGTCTATGCAAATGCACTTGAACTGCCTGTTGATTGTGCCGGCAATCATTTTCTGCAGCTTCGGGTCTTTGTCAATCAGACTGATGTAGGGCCAAACCTGTGCTCCCGAGTCGCGCAGCCACATGGCGTGAATGTCCCCGGTATATACGAAAGTATCGGGGTTGCCGTCTTCGTCCTCACCGAAGTGTACGGTGGTGTCGAGGGTGTTGGGGAAGCAATTGGCAAACATCCAGGCGAGACGGGGATTTTTCAACAACCCGCATACGCGCTTAATCTCGTTCTCCACCGCTTCCGACTTGAAAAGCCTTGCCTCCGGAGCAGGTCTCTGGTCTTTGTATGCGGCGGGTTCGTCAGGGCAGTACCATATTTTAGGCTCGTTGCCCATTACGATTGTAAGTTCACCTCCTGCGGTGATGTCCTTGAAGTCTATGTAAGGCTTCGTATAGACTTTCCCGTTCAGGGTAATGCTCTGAATGTATTTGTTGTCCTTGCTGTTGTTCTCGGCTATAAGGGTAAATGTGCCTCCGGCCACTTTTATCTCGGCCTTGTCGAAGATTGGCGAACCGAACCAGTAGCGTCCTCCTGCAGGCTCAACCTGATAGAAGCCGAGCGAAGAAAGAATGTACCATGCGGACATTTGCCCTACGTCTTCGTTGCCCGAAAGCCCGTCGGGAGTGGTACGATAGAGTTTGGCAAGAACTTCGCGCACCCTGTCGGCCGTCTTCCAGGGCTGTCCGGCCATGGTGTAGAAATAGAGAATATGGTGGCTCGGCTCATTGCCGTGGGCGTATTGCCCGATTAGGCCGGAGATGTCGGGCGAAGCGTCACCCTCGAGTTCCGACTTGACGATGAAAAGGCTGTCGAGGTGCTTGAGCATTTCTTCCTTCGAGCCGAAGCATTCTATGAGCCCCTTAAAGTCGTGGGGTACGAGCCATGTGTACTGCCATGCGTTGCCCTCGCAGTAGTCGTCGGCCCTGTGAGTGGAAGCGAACGGATTGAAGGGCGTGCGGAACTGACCTTTGCTGTCTTTTCCGCGCATAAAGCCTGTTTCGCGGTCGAAGAAGTTTTTGTACGAGCGGCTTCTTTCGTCGAAATGCCTGTAGATTTTCAAGTCCTCCGTTGCGGCCGTTGTATCTTTTGCACTCTTGGATTTGTACAGGGCGGCCTGCGCGAGCGCCCAGTCGGCAATGGCATATTCCATGTCGTAGGCCACCGATTCGCCGAACAAATCGCACGGTATGTAGCCGTATTTCATCCTCAGGTCCTGTCCGCGGTCGGGACGGTTTGCGGATTCTACCATAGCCTTGATTGCAAGGTTCATGTCGAAGCCGTTATATCCTTTGGTAATCGCGTCTGCCACAACGGGAATGCCGGGATTGCCCACCATACAGTTTGTTTCGCAACCCATTAGGTGCCATACGGGTAGTTTGCCTTGCTGCCGGTAGATGTAGAGCATGGTGTTTACCATGTCGTTCATCTTTTCGGGATGAATAATGGTCATCAGGGGCATTGCGGCCCTGTAGGTGTCCCAGAGCGAGAAAGTAGTGTAGTTCACGAAGTTTCCGGCCTCGTGGTTCTGTCCGTCCGCGCCGCGGTAACTGCTGTCTGCGTCGCAGAAAAGCGACGGAGCCACCATAGTATGGTAAAGGGCGGTGTAGAATACGGTCTTTGCCTGTTCGTCGGCGGTCTCAATCTTTATTTTCGAGAGTTCGTCGTTCCATGCCTTGTCGGCAGCCTTTGCCACAGCGTCGAAGTCCCAGCCCTGTAGCTCGGTCTCCATGTTGGCCTTTGCCCCCTCCATGCTTACAGGCGAAATGGCCACCTTCATCAGCACCTGTTCGCCGTCCTTTGTCGAGAACGAGGCGCGGCCGTACATGTTGTCTTTGCCGTTGAGCTTGAAACTGTCGAAAGGCTTTGACAGCTCGGCATAGAAATATATCTTCTGGTCATTGGCCCAGCCTTCGGAATAGCGGTATCCCCGTATTGCCGACTTGCCCACGGCCTCCATGAATGTCTTTGTGGTCTTGTCCCAGCAGCCGCCGTTTTCGAGGTCGAACACGATTGCCGATTCGGCCGAGGCAGGGAACGTGTACCTGTGTACGCCCACCCTTGCGGTAGCCGTCATTTCGGCGGTAATGCCGTAGCGAGTCAGCGGCACCGAATAGTAGCCAGGACGGCTGACTTCCTTGCTGCGGTCGGCGTATGACCACAGTCCTGAATTTTTGTCTTTTTCATTACCCCGTGCATAGGTTACGTTTCCCGTTACCGGCATTACCGTGATGTCGAAGAGGTCTCCCACGCCCGTACCGCTGAGGTGGGTGTGCGAGAAGCCGATTACGGTGGAGTCGCTTTCGTGGTAGCCGGAAGTCCAGTCCCATTCGGTAGGAATGCTTGTGGGCCCGAGTTGCACCGCCCCGAAAGGCACGTTTGCGCCTACGAACACATGCCCGTGCCCTCCCGTGCCTATGGAAGTGTCGACGTAAGACGTTAACGTCTTCTCTTCCGGCGCTTGGCTGCAGCTCCATACCGCCATCCCCGCGAGCGCGAACAATGTGATTCCTTTAAAATTCTTAAGAATCTTTTTAACAAATTTCATGGTTGTAAACAAAAATCGGTTATGCGTCGCAAAATTAATAAAAGACAACGTTATACCGAATTACCTGTCGTGATTTTTTTGCGCTGCCACATGCGTCAGGCGGGGATTTTTATGATACGCTTTTTTGTGTGCATGTTTGTCTGTTTTCGCCGGCATACTCCGCGACGGGGGCAAAAATATGTCTGAGAAATTTTAAAATATGTCCGAGAAATTTTAAAATATGTGCCTTGAATTTTTTCTTTTCTCCCACCTGTGTGTAAGCCCTTGAAAATGAGGGGTCGTTTTTAGGGTCAAAAAACAGCTTTTTTGTGACTCCGGTTTTGCTGCGTTATTTGTCTGCTTTGGCGCATGCCGCTGCGGAGGCAGGAGATACTGTTTCAAAAAGTGTGTCTCGGATAAAAGAAAAAAGTCTACAGATTTTTTAGATTTGCAAGAGATAAAAACAACAAAAACTAAAAAAGTGTAGACCTTA
>URSZ01000064.1 GCA_900550635.1 uncultured Prevotella sp.
ATGTCTGAGATATTTTAAAATAGGTCAGACATATTTTGAAATATGTGCCTTGTATTTTTTCTTTGCTCCCATGTGGGATAAACACACTGAAAACCAGTTTTCATTTTTCCGCACCGGAAAACGACAATTTCATCGACAATTTCCCCCTCCCCGTAGAGACGATGAATCGTCTCTATTATGGAAATGAAAACCATTCTGCCACGGCGTCCGTGGGCCGGCCGGTGTCTGTAATACGGGTATAAAAAAATGCAGGCATGTGTGATGTAACACACATGCCTGCACTGGTTCGTCATTTTCGGCCTTTACCGGCCTCGTCTGTGTTTACGCCTGCCCGTCCTTTGCCTTGAACGCCATGGCATAAGCACGCATTTGTTTCAGCATGGCCAGGAGACCGTTGCTGCGCGTTGGCGAGAGGTGCTCTCGCAGGCCTATCTTCTCGATGAAGTACAGGTCGGCGTCCAGTATCTCGTCGGGAGTGTGCCCCGAAAGCACACGGATGAGGAGCGTTACTATACCTTTTACTATAAGTGCGTCGCTTTCGGCGCGAAAGTAAAGGCGGCCTTCCTTTTCGTCGCACACGAGCCACACGCGGCTCTGGCAGCCGTCTATCAGGTTCTGCTCCACCTTGTCGGAATCAGGAAGCGGTTCCGTCTCTCCGCCCATGTCGATGAGCAGCTGGTAACGGTCCATCCAGTCGTCCAGGCCGGAGAACTCTTCGATTATTTCGTCTTGTATTTCGTTTATTGTTTGCATAGACATATAGCTTTCATTCGTTGTAAATTAACTGTAGCATGGTCTGGCCCACGGCCTCGAGCGTGTTGCGGTCGATGTTGGCCGGCGTATCGTTCACCGTGTGCCACGTAGGGCCGAAGCTGCTCCCCGCGTAGTTGGGATAATAAGGAATTACCGTTATGGCAGGAATGCTGGCAATGCGGATAAGCGACAGATGATCGTCGGTTACGTATCCTCCGGGCTGTTTTGGGAACATGCTCCCGTAGCCGGCCTCCTCGGCAGCCGCCCACACTTTGGCAACTACGCCGGGAGCCAAACGCGCCGAGAATCCTTCCTGATAAAACAGCGCCCCCTTGCCGCCAACCATGTCGAGGTTTACGGCGTAGGCGGGGCGGTAATCGGCAAAAGGCAGGTTGGCCGCGAAGTATTGCGAGCCGAGGCACCAGCTGTTGGACATGTCGCCGGGGTAGTTGCTTTCGTCCCATTGGGCAACGCCGTAGTCTTCGGCGTCGAAGCACACGAAGTCAACGCCGACGGAAGGCTTGTCTTCCATAAGCGCCCTGGCCAGCTCGAGCATTACTGCCACGCCGCTTGCGCCGTCGTTGGCTGCGAGCACGGGAGTCTTGTGGTTATTTTCGTCGGGGTCGTTGTCGGCCCAGGGGCGGCTGTCCCAGTGGGCCGACACGAGAATGCGGCGTTTTGCAGTCGTATCGGTCGAAGCAAAGATGTTCATGCATTTCAGCGTTGTGCCGTTGTATGCCTTAAGCTCCATTTTCTGCTCGGTTACCGCAAGCCCGAGGGCTTTGAAGCGCGACACTATGTACTGCCCGCAGCGCTCGTGTGCTTCGGTGTTGGGCACGCGCGGCCCAAAGGCACATTGCGCCTCGATGTGGGCATACGCGCTGTCGGCATTGAACAGCATAACGCTTACCGTGTCCTTCTCGGGAACAGTTTTGCTTGGTTTATCCGAACAAGACAGGAATGCGCCGGGCAAGACGGCTAAAATAGCCGCAACTGCCGCAATGGATACTAATAATTTGAGGGATTTTCCGGATTTTCTCATTTGTGATTTTGTTATTGTAACGTTTCTGTGCTTGCTTCAAGGCAAGCGTGCGTCCGTTTTCTCATGCGTCCGCAGCCGCGTCCTGCACCTGCTGCATTACGCGCAGGAAATTGCCTCCCCAAATAAGGCTGAGGTCGTTTTCGCTGTATCTTTTGCGCAAGAGCAGGCGCGTTATGTTAATCATTTCGGAGGCCGAGGCTATTCCGGGCACGCCGCCGTCGCCGTCGAAGTCGGAACCTATTCCCACGTGCTCCACTCCGGCCACGGCAATCATATGCTCGAGGTGTTCCATGGCGTCGAGCAGTGTGGCCGTGCCTTCTTCGCGCAGGAATCCCTTGTAGAAAGTAACTTGCGCCACACCGCCCTTGCGTGCAAGGGCACGCAGCTGGTCGTCGGTAAGGTTGCGCGGATGGTTGCAAAGGGCCTGCGATGAGGAATGCGAGCAAACTATAGGAAGGTTACTTATCTCTATTGCGTCGTAAAAGCTCTTTTCACCGCCATGTGAGAGGTCCACCATCATTCCGGTGCGGTTCATCTCGCGTATTACCTTCTCGCCGAACGGGCTTACGCCGTTGTGCTCGTTTTCTGTCTTGGAAGCCGAATCGCAAATGTCATTGTCGCCGTTATGGCAGAGAGTCATGTAAACAACTCCCTTGCGGCGGAAACGTTCCACGTTGCTTATGTCGCGGCCTATGGCGTAGCCGTTTTCTATTCCTTTCATTATGGCGTGCTTTCCCTCGCGTTTCAGCGCATAAAGGTCATGCGGCGTGCGGGCAAGCTCTACGCCCTGCGCTTCTTCCACCATTTTGTCTATACGTGCGAGTATGTCGTCCGCCTTGGCCGTGGCTGCGGCCAGGGAAGCCTCGTCGCGTGCGCCTTGCGGCAGATAAGCCACCATAATCGAGGAATCCAGGCCGCCTTCTTCCATCTTGTGCAAATCAACAAGCACCTGCGGGTCGCGGCTCGAGAAGTTTATGTTCCGGTCAAAGAACATGGGTGTGTCGCAATGGGTGTCGAGCGTGAGGTTACGTTCGTGAAAACGACGCGCTGCCCTGTAATTTGCCGCTTCTCCTACAATCCACTTGAAAAGAGGCTGCATGGAGCTGTCGCCTGCGGGAGCAAAGCATTCCGGGTGCCATTGCACACCCAGTACAGACTTGTATTCCGTGCTTTCCACGGCTTCTATCACGCCGTCGGGCGCAATGGCCGAGACTTTTAGCCTGCTTCCCGGCTTGCTTACGGCCTGGTGGTGAAATGAATTGACACGCAGGTGCGGAGTGCCGAATATTTTATGCACAAGCGAGCCTTCTTCGAGACTTACCGTGTGAGTGGGCACATGACGTGCCGCCTGCTGCGAATGTTTCAACAGTTTTTCGGGCGCAGGATACTGTGTTCCCAAATCCTGTAAGACTTCGCCGCCCAAAGCTGCGGCGAGCACCTGTATTCCGCGGCAAATGCCGAGCATGGGTATCTGGCGGTCGTAGGCCAGGCGCGCCAGGAGCAGCTCGCCTGCGTCGCGCTCGCCGTTTATGCTGCCCAGCCCGGGCAGCGGTTGCTCGCCGAGAAAAAGGGGGTTGATGTCGCCGCCGCCCGAAAAGACTATGGCGTCCACGCGGTCGAGCGCCGAAAGGATTACTTGCGCATTATCCGTGGGCGGAAGCACTACGGGAACGCCTCCTGCCTGCTCAATGCTCAGGTAGTAGCCTTTGGCCAGTTCGCAGCCTTTATCGCCGAAGTTTCCCGTTACGGCAATTAACGGCCGCGGCTCATGGTCTGGAAAACTGCCGTTGAGCTTGCGGTAGCATGCCCCGATGTCGAAGGCTTCCTCCTGCCCGTAACGATTTTCCATGCCTTGTGTTGTTAATATTTCCTTTTAGGGTTTTTGGGGAACCAGCCTTTCAACACTCTCTGCCTCTGTTCGAACAGTTCTTTTATCGACCAGAAAGCCGAGAACGCCGTTACTCCCAACATGGAACTCACAACGATGTCCTCCACGAGCATTGCGGCGGCCAGCGCTGCCAGCCCGCCCAGCAGGAATATCCACCACGGCTTCACGCCAAAGTAGTATTCGGTTTTTATGACTATGGGGTGAAACAGGCCTATTATTAAAAATGTGAACGCGCCTATTATGAGTCCTTCAAAGTAGAGTTCCATATTATTTGTTTATTACTCATATTCTATGAGCAGCGGTTTGTTTATGCTTTGTTCGAGCGAGATGAGTGTTTCGGTGGATATTACGCCCGCTATTTTCTGTATCTGGTGGTTGAGCAGCACCATGAGGTGCGCGTTGTCGCGCGCGTACAGTTTGACGAGCATGGTGTACGGCCCTGTGGTGAAATGGCATTCCACTATCTCGGGTATTTTGTTCAGCTGGTCTACAACGCTCTGGTATCTCGAGCCGCGGTCGAGCGATATTCCCACATAGGTGCACGTGCTGTAGCCCACGCACTGCGGGCTTACGTCGTAGCGCGAACCGGTTATCACGCCGCCTTCTATCATGCGCAGCACCCTTTGGTGCACTGCCGCGCGCGACATGTTGCAAACCTTGGCAACGTCCTTGAGTGGCACGCGCGCGTCGCGGGCTATTATACTGAGAATCTTCTTGTCGTTGTTATCAATTTTCTTCTGTTTCGTTTTCATGGTTACATTTTTTTTGTTTTGCCGGTTGTTCTATTTGTTTTGAATTCATAATAACGCAAAGTTATACTTTTTTGTCAACAAAAAGGGCTTCTTCCAAAAAATAATTGCACTTCTTTACATAAAGAGCACCGCTTTTTGGCAGAAAACTTAGCATTTTGAAAGTTTCGTACTTAAAAAGCGGTGCTTTTTTCAATCAGAGCGGTTTGGCTTCACGCCTCAGGCCATCTTGCAGCCGGCAAACACGCCCGACAGGGCAGTGAGCACGGCTATGGCGGCCTGGATGATTAGCGAGATGAGTTGCTTTTTAGATTTCATGGCATTAAGGTATTGGTTTCACTTAGGTTTGGTATTCGTTTCAAGGCAGGCCGCCTGGGCTATGCCGGCGGCCTTGCCGTTCGGAAGTCTCAGGCGTCGGCGTCCTCGCCAGTCCCGGGTTCGCCCGTTTGAGTGTCGCCGCTGTTGCCCACGGCCTTGAACTTGACGTTCTTGTGGCCTATCATGAGGTCGCTGCGCATTTTGGAGCTTCTCACGAACCGTACCATGACGCGCTCTATGTTGGCGGTGGTGAACTCCTCCTTGGTGTCGGTGCCTTTCGACTTGAGCGTGACGTGGAACGAACCCAAATCGCCGAACCTCACCGAGCGTCCCGCCTGAAGCGCAATTATTATCTGTTCCTCGAGTGCCGAGAGCACGGCCTTGATGTCGTGCACCGTCACGGTACACTCGCGGCTTATGTTTTCGGCAATGTCGTCGAGGGTCATATATTCGGAGGTGTATACCTGCGAATAAAACTTTACGGTCCCGTCCTTGGGATTCCTGCGCTGGATTACATCAAAATTAATCATGGCTTTCCTGTTTTTTAAAGGTTAGTTTTTAAGTATTATAATTATTGTGCTCACCCTTTGGCCGGCAGGGCGGGGAGCCGTCCCCGTGTCAACGTTGCAATGCAAAGATACAATGCCGCTAAGGCGGGTGACTGTTTTTGTCTGCGGCGGGAGGCATACCGAGGTGTTTGTTTTGTATTTAAAATGTTATGTTCCAATGATTACGCATGAATTTTAACAAATAAGGTTGTTCCATGAATATTCGTGGAACAACCTTATTTGGAAGATATAAGGACGGGTTAAATGCGGGTTACATATTGGTATTGTAAGTTATTTGCGGTCGGTCGGTTTGTGCAAGGCACGCTTGTGTGGCTGCAAGGTTAAAAATACCGGTATTATTGCTTATGTACTGTTGTATGGCAGTTGCAACAAATTTTCCAAGCATTACCGGAACGGCGTTTCCTATCATTTGCTCCATGTCGCTTTTCCCGCCTGTGAAAATGAAATTCTCGGGAAATGTCTGCACCATACTGCGCTCCTTTGTAGTTAAAGGCCTGATGCCTTCTAGACTTTGTACAGGGTCGTTTGAATGTATTTCATAACCGCTTGGCACGGGACGGTTTACCCCCCGTATTGTAGGGCTGGGTTCATCAACACTGAAAATCCCCCTCCTGCTATAGCTCCTTGGATGCCTGTAATAATAATCGAAACCAATCTTTCCTCCAAAATATTCTCTTACGGTCATTTCCTTTGGCGAAAGCTTTTTTTCTAAAGTTTCAAGTATGAAATCATCTGAATCACCCATGTGTCCAACCATGATGAACCGTTTCCTCCTTTGCGGGACACCGCATTGAGCCGCATTGAGGACTGTTTGAGTCATCCCATAACCTGCCTGCTTGAAGATGGTGCGGGCGACGGTGAGTTTTGTGGATTTTGTTATTGTGGAAACGTTTTCCATTACAAACCACGATGGCTTAAGCGTTGATATGATTTTGGCAAATGAAACTGTCAAGTCACCCCTGCCATTGTTTTCATCCCTTTTTCCTGCGCTGCTGAAGTCTTGGCATGGCGGCCCGCCAATGATAATGTCAGGATGGAATGCAGCGATGTGTCTTGCCGCGTTTTTCTCGTCAGACAAATCCACGTTGAATATGGGGTGTGCGAAATTAGCCTCATATACGGCTATGGCCGGTTGCCAGTTGTCATAAGCCGCAACCACATCGAAGCCAGCTTCTTCAAACCCTAAGCTGAGGCCACCGCATCCGCTGAACAAATCTACTGCTCTCATATGTTCTTAGTCAAATAAATCTGGGCTATACACTATGACGGCATCGAAACGCCTTTCGGGGTTAAGGAAATTCTGCCCACCGCCCAAAATTATATTTTTTATTTCGTTTTTGTTTATCCTTGGATGGGCTAATTGAGGGCTTTTCAACAGGCTATAGCTCTGTATACCACTTATGGCGAAAGCTTTGTCGTTTGCTATGTTGTAAGAATGCAGCCGGACGATTCGTTTATAGTCAAATTGTTCGTAGATAGCATAGTCGAATAGCATTAGGTATAACCAAATGATAGTTCGCATAGGACGGCTTATTCTGGATATGTCGGCTTCCTGGAGGCAGCACATCTGTATGACAGCCAAATTAGACCATACAAAAACATCCAAGCAATCGTCGGCCAATATGGAACTTCCTTTTTTTGTCTTCCATATAGGTTGGACAATCAATGGTGTTTGTTCCTTTTGCAGATATTTGCTGACGTTTAGTATAGCGTTGAGTATTTTGTTGTAATGCGGAAGGACTGTCTCGATTTCTTCCCAATGGTTGATTTGGGGCACTGTACCCAAAAGTTAGCGTAATGTATTTCGGCCTTTTGCCCCCAAAAAGCAATTGCACAAGCTGCATGCCAAAAAGTTGATAGTTGGCGGGCGCACGACTATCTCACTGCTGTACTTGTCTTCTGCCATGTTTTTTGTTGTACTATCCGGAATGGCGGTTAATTTTATTTCCAACCCAATAAGGCTTTTGTTTGTGTTGCTGTCCACCATTACCAAATCGATTTTTTCCCTTTCACCTATGTAAAACTTTTCAAAGCCTACGTAGCCTGCCTCGAAATTATAGAAAGCGTTTTCCGCAAGCGGGTTAATCCTATATAGTTCCGAAGATGTGATTGAAGAATGTAAAATCCTGTTTTTATGATCGGTTTTTATGTAAACCGGATTTATACCTTTGTAGCCCATGTATGCAACTAATGAAGCCGGGAAAGAACTGTTGAATTGGTTCTTTCCCCAGAATTTCTCTTGGGAATAATCCCTGTTGGAATTCTTATGGTCTTGGGCAAATAACCCAGGGCTTACTTTATTGTCATTTTGCATATAATTCGGTATAGAATTTTTTATGCCGTAAAGTTACGAATTTTTATCATGTGTGTAATTTTAATAGTTGCGATATTAAGAAATTATGAGAAAATGGCAAATTGCAAGTATTGCGGAAAGCCTGTAAATATACAACGTCCCCAACAAGGCATGGCGGCTGTCCATTTATGCGCGAGGCGTTTCCGGCGGTTTGGGGAACGTCATGTACGTGCGGGTTCAAGTGTGCCGGGAAATATGTCTGACATATTTTGAAATATGTGCCTTGTATTTTTAAATATGTCCGACCTAATTTTTTTTACAAGGCAGGAAGAATTTTTCAAGTGGAAATTTTTGTTTGCAAAAAACGGTAGCGTGCCGCCGGTGTGCGGAAAGGCGTGTAAAATGTGCCGGCGCACGTCCACTGTGCGGCATGCGCACTTGTTTTACGACTGAAAAAGCCCTGATTTTTTGGCAGAAAGGAATAGTTTGTGCAAATTTGCAGTTGTACTTCAAAATTGCACAAACCGAAAACGGATGTTTTCAGTTTTCTCTGCGCTCACCTTTCACTTATTTCGTGCTTCGCACAGAATATAGGATTCGGTTCGGCATAGCAAAACTGAAAAACTGCGTTTTTCGTTTTTCTCTGCGCTCACCTTTCACTATATTTGCACTTACCACCTTAATGATTAACTGATAAAGCCATGAAATATCTATTTGCAGCCATAGCGCTTTTTGTCGCAACGACACTGCAAGCGCAAATAAAGGAACTTAAAGGTACGATAATAGGTACGACCTATTCCGTGGACTACAATAACAATAATGCCATGTCGACCACGGTGAACAACAAGGCCGACGCATTCGACGGCGACATGGGCACGTTCTTTGCCTCTTACGACCGAAGCTACACGTGGCTCGGGCTCGACCTCGGAAAGAAGCACGTTATAAAACGCATTGCCTTTGCCCC
The DNA here is from genome assembly GCA_900550635.1 of uncultured Prevotella sp. Lineage (GTDB taxonomy): Bacteria > Bacteroidota > Bacteroidia > Bacteroidales > Bacteroidaceae > UBA6398. The sequence continues at coordinate 8,577 of URSZ01000064.1, forward strand.
GCGCCGCGACTGGCCGCAACGCCTTACGCTCGGCGTGTTCGAAGGAGCGAACAATCCCGACTTTACCGACGCGGTGCCACTGTACATAATAAAGAACGAGCCGGCCAACAATGTGATGACCTCGGTGAACATAAAAGTGTCGCGTGGATTCAGGTACGTGCGCTACGTGGGGCCGAACGACGTGCGCTGCAACGTGGCCGAACTGAAATTCTACGGCATTGAGGGCGAAGGCGACGACTCGCAGTTCTACTCAGTTACGAACCTGCCCACCATAAGCATACACACCGTGGGAGCAGAAGAAGTGACCTCGAAGGATTATTACCTCGACGGCATTATAAACATCATATCGCAGGAGGGAAAGAACTTCTTTTCCGACAGCCTCGAGATAAAAGGGCGCGGCAACGCCTCGTGGGGATTTCCCAAAAAGCCCTACCGGCTTAAGCTGTACAACAAGGCGCGGCTGCTCGGCTCGCCCTCGCAGTCGAAGAACTGGACGCTTATCAACAACTACGGCGACAAGACACTTATACGCAACTGCCTGGCGTTCCAGATAAGCCGCTGCCTGGAAATGGAATACACCCCGTGGTGCGTGCTAGTAGACGTGATTTTCAACGGCGAATACAAGGGCACTTACCAGCTGTGCGACAAGATAGACATACGCAAGGGGCGCGTGGACATTACCGAAATGGAACCGACCGACATACGCTCACCCGAAGTGACGGGAGGATACCTGTTCGAGGTGGACGGCTACGCTTACGATGAAAAGTCGATGTTCATATCCGGCAGGTACCAAATACCTATAACAATAAAGGAACCCGACGAGGACGACATCGTGCCGGCACAGAAAAACTACCTCGTAACCTACTTCAACCGCATGGAAAACAGCCTGGCCAGCGCACTCTACGACACACCGCAGTACGGATACGAGAGGTACTTCGACAAGGCTTCGTTCCTGAAACACCTGATTGTTGGCGAGCTTAGCTGCAACACCGACACATACCACAGCGTGTACATGTACAAGGACCGCAACTCCGACAAGATATTCACCGGCCCGGTGTGGGACTTCGACCTCGCCTTCGACAACGACACCCGTATCCACCCAATCGAGGGACGCACCGACTTCCTTTTCCGCACCGGCGGAACATGCGTGACCGGAATGCGGGAGTTTGCCGACCGAATAATAAACTCCTCGCTCGACGACCTGAGCGAAATATGGAGCCGCGCACGCTACGACAACGGGCTTACCTACAACCGGTTCATGGAACACGTAGACAGCCTTACCGACATCGTGGGAGAATCGCAGGTGCTCAACTTCATGCGCTGGCCGATACTCAACCAGCTCGTACACCAGAACTACCAGGCACTCGGCTCGTATGACGCCGAAGTGGACGTGATACGCACGTTCCTCAACAACCGCTTCCCATGGATGGACAACAAGATAGGGCTTACGCCGGTTTCGGTGGACAACGCAATAAGCGAAGAAAACGCCGGCATATTCGCCGTGCCGGGCGGGATAACAGTCGACGCTACAATTGGCGGAGCCACCGTAACGGTTTACGACACGAGCGGCCTTGCGGTTTATGAAGCCGAAGCCGCGGCAGGCGGGAGCGAAATATCCCTGCAGCCGGGCATATACATCGTGAAAGTAAACAACGGCGCAAAGGTAATTCGCAAGAAAGTGCTCGTGAAGTAAAACCCGCGGCGCGGAATTTATTTGTAACTTAGCAACGAAATACAGAAAAACCGCGTTACCAAAATGAAAAAATCCTCACCGCTCAACCACCTCGCACTTAAAGACTACGTGCTGAGGATAATAATGTTGCTGGCAGCGATAGCGGCAGTTACGTTCTTTCTTCCCAGGGAGAAAGACTTCGGCTTTGACTTCAAGCTCAACAAGCCGTGGACGCACAAGCAACTGATAGCAAGCTACGATTTCCCGATCTACAAAAGCGAGAACACGCTGAAAGCCGAGCGCGACAGCGTGATGAAACTCTTCCAGCCTTATTTTACCGAAGACAAGTCGATTGCAAAAACGCAAATAAACCTGCTAAGGAAAAAGTTTGAGGAAGGCGGAATGAAAGGCATGACAGCACACGCCATGTCAGTGCTCGTGGCGCACCTTAACGACGTATATTCGGCCGGAGTGGTGAAATCGGAGAACATGCGCACCATGAACGACAGCAGTATCACCGCAATACGAGTGATAAGCGGCACTGAAGCGAAAAGCCGCAAACTTACGGCGGTGTACTCCACGCGAACGGCCTACGAATATCTCATAAACGTCGATTCTACGCTTATACGGCCCGAAATGCTCGCTTCGTTCAACCTTAACGAGTTTATCGAAGCAAACCTGGTTTACGACGAAAACCGCTCCACCAACGCCAAGCGCGACCTGCTCGAAACAGTAACCACCTCCTACGGCCTCGTGCAGCGGGGACAGAAAATAATCGACCGCGGCGAGATAGTAAACAACCAGACATACAACATACTCGTCTCGCTCGAGCGGGAATCGCAGGAAAGAAACCTGCCCGCACAAGGGATAGGCGAGATTTTCTTCGGGCAGTTCATGATTGTTACGCTGCTGTTCTCGTTCTTTTTCATTTACCTGCTCCTGTTCAGGCGCGACTACTTTGAACGAATAAACAGCCTGGCGCTAATGCTTTCTCTTATGGTATTGTTCCCAGTCGCGTCGTCGCTAATACCGAGCGGCTCAAGGGCTATAAACTTCCTCGTGCCGATTGCCATGGTGGGCATATTCATCCGCATATTCGCCGACACGCGCACGGCATGCCTCACCCTTTGCGGCACAACACTGTTAGCGTCGCTGTCTATGGCCGACCCTTACGAATTCATCTTGGTTAACATCACGTCGGGCCTCGCGGCCATTTACTCGCTCCACGACCTGCAGCAACGCTCGCAGCTGCTGCGCACGGCGTTCATTGCCACGGTAGTGTCGGTGATAACCGCATTCGCGTTCGACATGATGTACGGCACCGACATACGCGACATCGACATAACGCTGTACTTCTACCTGCTCATCTGCGGCGTGTTCCTGCTCTTTGCCTACCCGCTGCTCTTCGTGCTCGAAAAGACGTTCGGCTTCATTTCATCGGTAACGCTCATCGAGATGTCGAACACCAACAGCCCGCTGCTGCGGCGTATGTCGAAAGAAGCGTCGGGAACGTTCAACCACTCAATGCAAGTTGCAAACCTTGCAGCCGACGTAGCCGAGAAGATAGGAGCCAAGAAACTGCTCGTGCGCACCGGCGCGCTCTACCACGACATAGGAAAACTCGTGAACCCCGCATTCTTTACCGAGAACCAGAAAGGCATCAACCCCCACGACAAGCTGCCGCCCGAACGCAGCGCGCAGATAATCATATCGCACGTAAGCGAAGGGCTGAAACTGGCCGAGAAGTTCCACCTGCCCAAAGACGTGCGGGCATTCATAGCCACACACCACGGGCGGAGCAAGACAAAATACTTTTACGTAACCTACGTAAACAACCACCCCGGCGAAGAGGTAAACGAAGCACTGTTCACCTATCCCGGGCCCAACCCGTTCACCCGCGAGCAGGCTATTCTTATGATGGCCGATTCGATAGAGGCCGCCTCGCGCTCGCTCAAGGAAGTGAACGACGAATCAATACGCAACCTTGTAAACAAGATGATTGACACGCAGATGAAAGAAGGATACTTCGAAAACTGCCCCATAACCTTCAAGGACATACGCACGGCAAAGGAAGTTTTCATCGACAACCTCAAGACAATTTACCACACCCGCATACAGTATCCCGAATTCAACGATACGGCCAAAGCACCCAAGCCCGACAAACCATACAATTTGGGAAACCTGCTCGGCAACAGGCGGCGCAACCGCTGATTATAAAGGCAGAAACAAGAAATTCCAGGCATAGTAAAGATTATGCCTGGAATTTTTTTGCCCATTCCGGCTTTGCCGCTGCGGGAGGTTTTCCTTATGCCTCGCCAGCCGGATATGTTCATACGCTTTTAACCCAAAACGGTCATTAGGCTTCGCCAAATTGCGTACTTATGCCTGGCAGATAGCTTTACGCCCGGCTGAAGGCGTAGCGGGCTACGGCGAAGCCGGACACAAAGACAGATGACGGCAGAAGTGCGTAAGTTGGCGAAGAGACCGCACTTGATGTTACTACTTTATTCCCTAATGACCGTTTGGGGTTCAACCTGAACATTAGCGCAAATCATAAGCTCGTAGAGAATTTATAAGGTTGCCGGATAAAAATATTCCGTGCCTTATGCCGCCAAGCGTCGAACAAAACAGACATACGCAGCAACGAAAATCCTACCAAGAAAACAGACAAATAACGCACTTGAAAATAAACACTGAATTTCTGATAGTTACGAATACCTCGGAGAA
>URSZ01000065.1 GCA_900550635.1 uncultured Prevotella sp.
AAATAGCAGGAAGGCATTGTTGCTCGCTCCTAAAAACTTATATATAGACGAATAACAAAAGCCGCCGGCACTTAATCCGTGCCGGCGGTTCCCATATATTACATTACTTTTTCATCCAACGAGCATCCCGCCGGCCACTTCGTCGCGCACGCCCTTGCCTGCAAGTGCCTCGACTATCGTAAGCGCAAATTCCATTGCTGCTGCCGGCCCTTTGCCTGTTATTATGTTTCCATCCCGCTCTACCATCGCGCCGGTAACAGTTGCTCCGGCCAACTTGTCTTCGAAACCGGGGTAACACGTAGCGCGTTTGTCTTGAAGGATACCTAACTCGCCCAATATAAAAGGCGCAGCACAAATAGCTGCAACAGCAAGGTTTTCGGACGCACGCTTTTTAAGTACGGCGCACAACGTTTCATCGTTCCTTAAATTCAATGCCCCGGGCATTCCTCCCGGAAGCACAACCAGTTCGCTTTCTGCCAATGACACTTCGGTGAATATGTTATCGGCGTTAACTATAACTCCGTGCGCGCCCTCTACCTGGAAGCTATGGGTTATCGATACAGTCTGAACGTCGAAATTCGCACGACGGAGGACATCAACAACGGTTAATGCCTCGACTTCTTCAAAGCCGTTGGCTAACATTACGTATATCATAACATTTGTTTTTTATGGTTATTACTGTCAATTATCAGGCCTACTTTATTTTACTGTTAAGCATACCCCTCTCGGCATAAGTATAATAGTCCTTTACATCAAGGCTTTCGGGGAATACGCTTTCAAACAACCTTGCAACTACCCCCGGGGATTTTTCAACTGCCGTCTTCAGATAATTCAGGAACTTCACCTTCTCTTTCTTTTCATAATAACAAAAAGCATAAAAGGGCGAGCACTCGGTATCGAAGTTCTGGCACGTGTCTGTCGAGCTGCAAAACTCTACTGTCGTATCAAGGGCTTTTATCAAATCATCATAATCGCCCAAAACAAGATAGGCATTGTACACCGGCTCGGGGAATGTGCCTTCCTTGAGATACTTCAACAGCAGGGCATCCAATATGCGTACCGCTTCGGCGGCCTTGCCGTCTTTGAAAAGAATCATGGCGCTGTTATGCTGGTAATCCTCATCGGGCAAACCACACTCCCGCGCCTTTTCCAACTCTTCCTTCGCTTCATCGAGCTTATCCTTGCATATCAGCACTGAGGCAGTAAGGAGATATATCTTTTTCTGTAGCTCGGTATTACCTTCTTCCACGAATTTTTTCGAATAATGCAACTGCTGCATGGCCTCGTCGAGCTTATACATATATACAAGGCAAAAAGCATTGTTGAAATACGCATAAGCATCCTTGTCCTCCACCGAAATATACTTGTCATACAAATCGTGGGCAAGCCTCATGTTTCCCGTATGGAACTCTATGTCGGCCGAAAAGCACAGAGACACATGGTTGCCAGGGTCTATATCCTGGATATAAGCATTGCTCTCGCGGGCTTTGCCGAACTCGCCCAGCTGCATGTAAAGCTTCGTAAGGTTTATCCAGTGCTCCACGTTGTAAGGCTCACTGTCTATCAGTTTTTCCACGAGTTTTACGGCTTCAGCCGGACGACCCGACATCTGCAAATAGGAAACTTTCAAATCAAGAACCTTTGGCTCGCTCTGATAAACATCTGGCAGCATGTTGAACCATTTGTCCAAAACGTCTATAACTCCATGCTCCAAATAATCCGTAACTATGCTGCAAAACAAATCTACCCCCGTGCCTTGCTCCTGTGAATACGCCTTACGGTAATATTCCTCGGCCTTACGGTAGTCTTTCTCTTCGAGCGAAAAAAGCCCGTGAAAATACAACACATCGGGATCGTCTTGCTCTGAAACAGACTTCAGAAGCTCCCACGCCTCTGCTGTCTCTCCTTGGAAATACCTTATCTCGGATATACGGAGCTTTACAGGCAACGACTCAGGATGCAACTTCAGCGCATAGTCTAAGCAACGCAAAGCCTCAGCGTCTTTCGACATATCGTAATAGTAATATTCCGCTATGTCGAGCAAATCATCCTCGTCGAAGTAAACTTTTGTATTCGAGCGAAGCATTTCTTCGTAACGCCACACTTTGCGCAAGACTTCCTTGCTGCTTGTATCCTTATTGTTGTTTATCATCTAAGCTTTCTGTTTGTTCCAATTATCTTTCAGGCCTACGGTCTTGTTAAAAACGGGATGTTCCGCAGTGCTGTCCTTGTCTTTGACGAAATATCCTATACGCTGGAACTGCAAATAACGAGCGCTTTCATTGTCAACGGCAAAAGGCTCTACATAACAGTTGTCCAAAACCTTTAAAGAATCGGGGTTGAGCAAATCGCGGAAATCACGTTCGTCTGCCGAAGGGTTCTCCACCGTAAACAGGCGGTCGTACAGACGCACTTCCGACTTCACGGAATATTTGGTGCTTACCCAGTGGAGGGTGCTCTTTACTTTCCTGTCGGCTCCGGGCATACCGCTCTTGCTGTCCGGGTCGTATTCACAATAAATTTCCACGACGTTACCGTTATCATCTTTTTTGCAACCGGTACATTTCACTATATAGGCATTTTTCAAACGAACTTCACGGCCCGGTGTCATACGGAAGAATTTCTTGGGCGCGTCTTCCATAAAGTCGTCGCGTTCCATCCACAATTCTTTCGTAAACATTATAGTATGGCTGCCATCCGACGGATTTTCGGGGTTGTTTATTGCGGTCATTTCCTCTTCTTTTCCATCGGGATAGTTGGTTATAACAAGTTTTACGGGATTCAACACGGCTGAAACGCGAATTGCCCGTGCGTTCAAGTCTTCGCGCGCGGCAGCCTCCAGCATGGCATAATCGTTCAGGGCATCGAACTTCGTATAACCTATCATCTGTATGAACTTCCTTATTGCTTCGGGAGAATAGCCTCTGCGCCGTAAGCCGCAAAGGGTCGGCATACGCGGGTCGTCCCAACCATTAACCAGTTTTTCCTCTACGAGTGCAAGGAGTTTGCGCTTGCTCATTATAGTGTATGTAAGGTTCAAGCGGTTAAACTCATACTGGCGCGGGCGGTTGTCATCCAAGTCCTTGCCTTCTTTAAGCTCATCTATGAAATAATCATACAAGGGGCGGTGAGGTACGAACTCAAGTGTGCATATCGAGTGTGTCACGCCTTCGAAATAATCGCTTTGGCCGTGGGCAAAATCGTACATTGGATATGCCTTCCATTTGTCGCCCGTTCTGTGGTGCCTGCGGTTTATTATCCTGTATATGATAGGGTCTCTGAAATGCATGTTCGGGTTAGCCATGTCAATTTTCGCACGTAGCACCATCGAGCCTTCGGGCAGTTCTCCGGAATTCATCTTCTCGAACAATGCCAGGCTCTCCTCCACCGGCCTGTCGCGATACGGGCTGGCAACACCGGGCTGCGTGGGCGTTCCTTTCTGCGCAGCTATCTGCTCGCTGGTCTGCTCATCAACATAAGCTTTCCCCTCTTTTATCAGACGGACGGCAAAGTCCCAAAGCTGCTGGAAATAGTCGGAAGCATAAAACACATTCCCCCATTTGAAGCCGAGCCACTTTATATCTTCCATTATGGAATCTACATACTCGGTATCTTCTTTTTGGGGATTGGTATCGTCGAACCTGAGGTTGCATACGCCTCTGTATTTCTCTGCTATTCCGAAATCCTCGCATATAGCCTTGGCGTGGCCGATATGCAGATAGCCGTTAGGCTCCGGCGGGAAACGGGTCTGCAAACGTCCCCCGTTCTTGCCTTCCTTTAAATCCTTTTCTACTATCTGCTGTATGAAATCGAGGCTTTTATGTTTTTCTTCTGCGTTTATGCTATTTTCCATTTTTATATTTGTTTTGTTGTAAAATTACTGCTTTTTATCGTTTTGTAATCAAAATCAAAGTACATGAAAAAGGGCCGGACGTAATTTAAGAACTTTACTCTTTCCTGCCGGTTGTTTCAAAAGGGTGTCAATCATATAACATTCGATTTATCATTCATATTCAACAATAGAAAACACTGAAAATTAAGACTTACCGAATTATTATGAATAGAAAACAATAGACCGTGCCGTCCCTCATACTCTAAACAACCTAATATCAGTGCAAAAGTAGTATTTCTTTTTCAGAAAAGGAATAAATCGGGCGCATATCTTCCAAAATTATGTGCCCGTAACCGAACGCAAAATCGGGTGTCGGAATTTGTCTGCGTTTTTGCCCCGGTTTTCAAACGGGTTTTCAGAGGGCAAAAAATAGGTCTGAGATATTTTAAAATACAAGGCACTAATTTTAAAATATGTGCCTTGTATTTTTTCTTTTCTCCCATGTGGGTTTTACGCACTGAAAATCAGTTTCCAATTTTTAGCACAAAAAAAGGCCTTTTTTCCGGTCCGGTTTTCTCTCGTTTTATACGTTTTTTATTCCCGGCAACTCGGTTTTTTATTCAAAATTTGCGGAAGCCTCGTGTTTGTCTCCTGCCAAGGAAAAAGGAGCTACTCCTCCAGCATGCCGTACTCTCTAAGCCGTCCGGCAAATTCCTCCACGTCTTCGCGCGCCTGTTCATACGTAACGTCGAACTCTTCCGTAAGCCGGCGGGCTATATCGTCAAGCGTAAAGCCTCCCTTTTCCATTATCTGCCAAATGTAAGCAGCTACCTCGTTTACCGACAACACGTTTGTAAAATCTATGTCGCGGGCCATGGCCGGAACAATTATATATTGCCCTGCAAGGGAACGCATTTCGAATCCTTCGTTAAGTTTCATGCCTGGTTTGTTTTTCTGCTTTATTTCATACGCCGATTTCCCGGTCCTTTTGTTGGTTATACGCTTTTGCATTCAATACATAACGCATGAACGCCAAAAGATACTTTCGTACAGGCAAGGCGTTTACCCATAAAAAAGAATATACTCTCCACTTTAAAGAATACAACGGTTTGAAACTGCTCTCACCTTTGCGGCGGTATGCTGTTACGCGCCCTATTACGTTGCTTTTCGTGGTCAGCTCCCTGGCCGAGACGTTGCCGTCACCCATAAGCGTTAGGTTGTCTCCGCATATTGCGACAACGCGGTGGGCAACATACCTGTTGGTTTCGGTAAGGGCTACTACCACATCATTCAGGCGCACATCTTCGCAATGCTCCACTTTTATCTCGTCAAGACGGTTTCTGAAAAAAGGGTACATGCTGTCGCCGGCGGCAGTGATAACAACGCTGCGCCCTTCGTCAATCAAGGTTTTGGCTTCTTTAAAGAATACGTCGTTTGGAAGTTTTATTACTTTTGCCGGCATACTGTTTCATAACAAAGCTCAGCGGCACTGCCGTTGGGCAAACACTCCAAGGAATACACGGGAACCGATTCGGTAAATTTTATTACAGTCCTCAAAATACCGTCGTAGCAAGGACGGTAACACATCAACGAGGAAACGGATGACAATATCTCTATGAATGCAGAAACCGGCTGCAACTGCAATATCTTGTTACTCCCGGCCTTGTGCAGGCTTACAGCTGCGTTTACCGGAACACATGCCTGTTTGTAACACGGGGTTTTACCGCTCCACGGCGAGCCGTACACCCTGACGTTTCCGTTTTCGTATATACGCACTATGGGATTGTCGTCGTTTATAAGTTCGGTGTTTGGAATATTATCGAGCCATAATTGCGAATGCGTGGACTTGCCTGCACCGCTTTTCCCGAGAAACATATAGCCGCTCCCTATGTGCGACACCACAGAAGCATGCGCAACAAGGGTCGAACGCATTGCCGTAGCAAAAGTATAGGCCACCATAACGGCATTCGAAAATGCCGCAGCACGTTTTGCAACCGGAGCCCGCAATGCTATTGCAGCGTTTCGCAGTTGACGGTCTAATTCTATTATTCCTAAGGGAGTATGTTCTCTGTCGCCGAAAAATATGACAATATTACCGTTGCTACGCGAATACATGCTGTATTCAGTATTCGCCGAATAATAATCGCCGGCTTTTAGCAAATCGTTTTTATCCGGACGATAGCTGTCGTCTGCTTTAATAAGAAGTATTGCTTCACGTCCGTTATCTTCAGCCGCGGCAAACGGCTGAAACGTAGGAGCTATAATTTCCGCGTGACCGTATGCACCGGCAAATTCTACAACAATCCTGTGGCCGGCTATATCATACGCTTGCCTGCTCATTCAACGCCCTACTCGATGACTGTATCGGCCGAATTGTCAGAAACGCCGACTATCGGCACAAAAGTGAAATCACTGCTGGCAAGTTGCTGCACTATGGCACCTTCTTCAAGATAGTTGCGACGCACTTTCTGAAGTTTCTTTTTTGCGGCCTTTTCATTCTTGCATACATAAACCACATTAATACGTTTGTTGTCGTTCAAGCGGTTCGCAAAATAATCCTTAAGCTGCTGCGCATAGTCGGCACGGTCGAGCAAGAACTTTGTTTGCTTCTGGATATTGGCCATATCGATTCTCTGAACGTCTGTAACGTAAACAATGGAATCGCGTGTGGAATCGCTTAACCCGAAAATATAAACCACTCCTTTGCTTTGTGCGTTGACTAACTGGCAACCAAAGAATAAAGCAAAAGCTATGGCGAACAAAAACTTGCAAGATTTCATTTTTTTCAAACGCATTTTCTGTGATGTTGCAAAAGTAATTCTTTTTTTCAATATATGCAGCTGCTTTACTTATTACTTGCTGCCTTTCATTATATTTGAGTTATATAGGATTCGGTTCGGCAGAGCCAAATTTGGAAACATTCGCTTCCATTTGCCTCTGCGCTCACCTTTCCGTATATTTGTAAACCAACGGTAAGCATAAGACACAAAAATCTTCTCACCTTTAAAAGTGCGGACGCCGCACAACGAACCTAAACCTGCATTCACATGGAAACAAGACGAAATTTTCTGAAAAAACTCATCGCCTCGTCAGCTGTTATAATGACGGAAGGAAACATTGGAATCTTTGCCGGCACGCCAGATGTCCAAAAAGCGCAAGCCGACATAACCGCAGCCACTGCCCCTGTTTGGAAAGGATTCAACTTGCTGTACAAATTCAACCCCGACTTCCAGTCTCCTTTTTCCGAACATGACTTCAAACTGATTGCACGCCTGGGATTCAACTTCGTGCGAATACCACTTTCCTATTGGTGTTGGAGCAGTGAAGATAATTGGTATTCAATAAACGACAAAGTTCTCAAAGAAATAGACCAGGCTGTAGAATGGGGAAAACAATACGGGTTACACGTTAACCTGAATTTCCACCGCGTGCCAGGATATTGCATTAATGCTCCCAAGCCGCCAACAAACATATTTGAAGAAGAGGCACCGCTTGAAGCATGTGCGTTCCACTGGAAAACTTTTGCCGAACGTTATAAAGGCATACCAAACAAAGCGCTCAGTTTCAACCTAATTAATGAAGCACCTGCCGTCAGCACGGAAAAGTACGACCGTGTTGCGCGCAAACTTATAAAAACAATACGGGCCGTCGACAAAAACCGCTTGATAATAGTAGACGGGAAAAACGTGGGGTGCGTGCCGCTGATGACTCTTACCGACGTGCCCAACATTATCCAAAGCGGAAGAGGTTACAACCCCATGCTGATATCCCACTTCAAGGCTACATGGCCGGGATCGAGGCAACTCATGGAATTCCCGGAAGAAAAACTTACATGGCCTTTGCACGCCGACGGGGTTGATTACGACAAGGAATTCCTACACAAACACAACATCTCTCCCTCGGACGAATGGGTAAAGGCAGGCGGCAAGGTACATATCGGCGAAATGGGATGTTACAACAAAACACCTCACGCCGTGGCTCTGGCATGGCTCGAAGACACACTGTCGTTATTTAAGGAACAAGGATGGGGCTGGGCACTATGGAATCTTACCGGCGATTTCGGCATTATCGACAGCAACAGAAAAGACGTGGAATACGAAAAATTCGAAGGCCACCTTTTAGACCGCAAAATGCTCGAACTTCTGAAACGGTATTAGCATACAAACATCCATACAGGCCGCACGAAATCATCAAAAAAAAATCGGGGAACGTTTTCTTTGAGAAAACGTTCCCCGATTTTCCGTTACAAACGTTTGTTTATTCGTCGTTTTTGCTCAGGTCTACTGTATAGCTCCTCTTTATTCCGCTCTTTGTTATGGCGCGTATCCACAACGTGCGGTCGTTCGACATGTTGGCCGCCTTGACAGCCTCGTCAAAATCGGTGCGTGTGCGCATTTGCTTGTCGTTCACCTGCATTATTATCACGCCTTTCTGCAAGCCGGCATCCTTCATGGCACCGTCTCTGATAGCCGTAACCTCAAGGCCGTATGAAAGGCGCAACTGGCGCTTCAGTTCGTTCGAAAGCGGCGTAAGACCAATTCCCATATCGTTCACATCCACTTCCTGGACAACCTCGGTAGTGCCCTGCGCGTTCTTGAGAGTTACTGATTTGGTCTGGCTCTTCTTGTTGCGCATGTAAGTAATAGAAATCTTGTCGCCCGGACGGTGCATGGACACGATTTCCTGCAATTCAGACATTTTGCTTATCTGCTTACCGTCAACAGCCGTTATAACGTCACCTTTGGTCAAACCTGCGTCGGCTGCCGCGCTGCCTTCGGTAACTTCAGAAATATACACACCGTTTACCGTGCCGAAGTCAACATCGTTGCCCTTTTCTTTTTCCACGTCAATATAGTTCGACACATCCATACCGAGGACACCGATAATAGCACGCTGTACGGTGCCGAACTTCTTAAGGTCGTTAACAACCTTGTTCATAATAGTGGTAGGTATTGCAAAGCCATAACCCGCATACGAGCCTGTCTGCGAATATATCATGGCGTTTATGCCCACCAGCTCGCCACTCGTGTTTACAAGCGCGCCGCCAGAGTTACCCGGGTTTATGGCTGCGTCGGTCTGAATGAACGACTCCACGCCGTTTGCACCCATTGAACGCGCCTTGGCACTTACTATACCGGCCGTAACGGTAGACGTAAGATTGAACGGGTTGCCAACAGCAAGAACCCATTCACCCAATTTCAAGTTATCGCTCGAACCTATCTTTATTGCCGGCAGGTCGTTCTCCTCCACCTTAATCAACGCAAGGTCGGTAGTCTTGTCCTGCCCTATGATACGGGCCTTGAACTCGCGGTTGTCGTTCAGCTTAACCGTAAGCTCGTCTGCCCCGTCAACCACATGGTTGTTGGTTACAATATAACCGTCGGTCGAGATAATCACACCCGAACCCGAAGCCTGCCGCTTGGGCGTCTGCATTTCGCGACGGCGGCTGCCACCGTTGCCACGGCCGAAGAAATCGCCGAAGAAATCCTCGAACGGATCGTAATATTCAACGCTCTCCGTGCGCGAATTAACGGTAACCTTTATGTAAACCACCGAGTTTACGGCCTTCTCGGCCGCATATGTCAAATCTACGGGCTGGCCAACAACAAGAGTCTCTTTCTCCGAACCCACGTTAATCGTTTTAGCCACAACCGGAACTATAAGTCCCAATGCCACAACCAGGATAACCAATCCCGGAATCATGAATTTAAACTTTTTCATAATCTTATATTTGAAACACATTTATAATTATCATATACTTAATTACCGGCAAAAGTAATGCCGAAATATTTAAACATTCTCTTTTTGGCAGAAAATATTTTGTGTTTTACTATCTTTTAACCGAGCCAAAGCCCCTCTTAACAAACAGAAATCATAGCCGCCACCATTTTTTACAGTTGTTTACGCACTGTCAGACACAAAGCCGCTTTAATCGCACAGCCAACCACGAATTACGCAGCATACACGCCGGTATCGGCAGGGTCAGCGGCTGCACAAACACATCTCCGCGGCAACGCCATAAAACGTGTCTGTTTTTTGTCTGTATTCTTCTCGTCAAAATGAAAACTGAAATTCAATATCTTATCCCACTCCGGGAGCAAAGAAAAAATACAAGGCACATATTTTGAATTATGTCAGACATATTTTTTCTTTGCTCCCACGTGGGTAAAAACTGCTGAAAACCAGTTTTCAATTTTCCCGCTCGAAATCCTCTGTTTTACGACACCTTTTTTGCGTCGTTCTTTGCCCATTTAAACAATACCGACACGATCACTATTTGCAATATGCTGACATTTCACATTCGTTTATAGGGAATTTTATATCTTTACAGATGACTTTAAAATACCATGAATAATGGCAAAATACGGAAACATTAAAGAGGAGGAACTGAAAAACAAAGTGGCGAACGACTACTTTGCAACATTCGACAGCACGCAAATAATAGGCAACATAGACTTCTGCATTGCCCCGCCGCGTGAAGGGGCGGAACTGTTCGAGCCAGAATCGCTCTTGTGGGCCGAGGCAAAGCGCGGCACCAAGAAAGACATCTACGCCTCGTTCGTGCAGTTGATACTCACCATTGGGCGCGCCCGCACGTTCGACCGCTTCCTGCCGCCCGCGTTCCTCGGCTCGTTCGACGCCGAAAAGATTGCCTTCCTTCCCTACTACGACATAATAGACGTGTTCTCGCAAAACGACTTCAACTGGAATGTAACGCCCAGCGACCACGACACCAGAGAGTTCCGCCAACTTTACGACAAAGTGAAAGACGGCATAGAGCGCCAAATGCTGCTCTTCCGCTTTGGCGACGACGACAACGAACTGCGCGGCTTCATACGCCGCAACTTCGTTGTAGGCAAGGCGCAGCTCTCAAAGGTGCGCATAAACAAAAACAACTTCACCCACATATATCAAAAGTGGCTCAAGGAAGTGAAGCCGTCCATAGCGATAGAATGGGACATAGCCAAGAAAGAGGGGCTCATCGGCGCCGACTTTTACCTTGCCGACATACTGAGCGAGCACAACGTGTCGCTGCGCGACAAGCTGTTCGTGCTCCTGCGCAGCGACCGCTACGTTTACAACATACAGCGCAAGGCCACCGGCTCGATGTCGTTCGAGACCGTGGAGTTCAACGACCGCCAGGCGGCACACGCCCGCTTCTGGAACCGTTACGACCGCCCGCCCAAGCGCGAATACTGGGACTACATCGTCGAGCGCCGCGACCTGCTCGTGCCGCAGGACGTGCGCGAGCGCAAAGGCTCGTACTTCACGCCGCAAAGGTGGGTGGAGCTCTCGCAACAATACCTGGCCGACGAACTCGGCGACAACTGGCAGGACGAATACTACGTGTGGGACTGCGCGGCGGGCACGGGAAACCTGCTCGCCGGGCTCACCAACAAATACAACATCTGGGCTTCGACGATCGACCCGCAGGACGTAAAGGTAATGCACGAACTTATTTCAACCAAAAGCCTCAACCTCTTGGACGGGCACGTGTTCCAGTTCGACTTCCTCAACGACCCGTTCACCAAACTGCCCCAACCCCTGCAAGACATAATCAACAACCCCGAGAAACGCAAAAAGTTAGTCATATACATCAATCCGCCTTACGCCGAGGCGGATAATAGAAGAGGCACCGGCAGACAAGGCGTAGCCGTATCAAAAATTCATAAGGAATATGCGAAACAAATGGGGTACGCAAAACGTGAGGTTTATATACAATTTCTAACAAGGATTTACCACGAAATCCCTTCCTCGGTGCTTTCAGAATTTTTAACGTTTTAAAAAAAGGAAGCCCCGAAAATTAGCGCTTTGCGCCCAAAAATACCCGCGCAGCGCGGGCGCTTATTTTTAGTTCCTGCCAAGACATTCGATAATGTCAAAGGAGAATTTCCTATATCCTTTCAAATTTGGAATACTTCCACAGTAACGGCTTTTGAGGGGATAACTGCTGATGTGTACAACGAAAAAGCTATGTACATTGGCAAAAAGAAAATATTTTCATACGACCATTTGCGAACAATAAACGATTGGACACTCACTTTTATTGATAAAACAAATGAGAAAAAACTATCCATAGCAACTATTATCGGTGTGGGAAATGATTTCCAAAATCAGCGTTTAGTAAGAATAGAAAAGCCCAACAGACCTTGGAATCATCAGTATCAATGGCAAATAACTAAATACAATCTCATACAATCTGCTATATACCTTACTGTACGTACTATAATTGAACCAACTTGGCTAAACGACCGAGACCAATTCATTTTCCCCAACGAATACTGGGTAAACGACAAAATATTTCAATCGAATTGCTTAGCTTATACACTATTTAATAACAACATCCAAAGTGCTGACGGCGTGAACCATTGGATTCCATTCACCGAGGAAGAAGTGGACGCAAAGGAGAAATTCAAAAGCCATTTCATGAGCGACTATATAAAAGGCAAAGCCTCACTGGACGACGAAAGCATTGACGGCAATGCCGGCAACGGGCAGCAGGCGGAAGGAGACTTGTTCGCCGCAGAACACACAGCCGAAAGAAACCCGGGCAACGGCGGAACACCGCTCGCGTTCTCACCCGAGGCACAGGCCGTAATGGACGCGGGGCGTGAGCTGTGGCGTTACTACCACGCGCAGCCAGGTGCCGACCCCGACGCCGCGTTCTACGACATACGCCTGCACTTCCGGGGCACGAACACGCGCGGCAAGATGAACGCCGACAGCGACGACGAGCGTTACACCGCCCTCATAACCACACTGCGCCAACGCCTCAAACAGCTTGCGCACAAAATAAAACCCAAAGTGTACGAATACGGCTTCCTTTTGCGGTGAAAAAGTCCGCACATGGAGCATACCTTTATGTCTTGTCCGTATTTGTCCCGACAAAACGCCGCAGTTTTCGCCCGGTTTCCATGACCGCTAAAATATGTGCCTTGTATTTTAAAATATGTCTGACATATTTTGAATTATGTCAGACATATTTTTTCTTTGCTCCCACGTGGGTAAAAACTGCTGAAAACCAGTTTTCAAT
>URSZ01000066.1 GCA_900550635.1 uncultured Prevotella sp.
GGGAAAAATATGTCTGAGATATTTTAAAATACAAGGCACATATTTCAAAATATGTGCCTTGTATTTTTTCTTTTCTCTGAGAGGGGGTAAATACAGTGCCCGAAAAAGTGAAAAGTAAACGCGGACATTTGCGTACATCCGCCGGCCGTCGGCAGAGCTTGCGGGTGCGGCTGCCTATTGTCGGGATGATACTGTTTTCCTTGGTTTCATCGTGGCTTATTCTGCCGACCGGGGTGCGTTTTTCCCGATTTTACCGTAAAAATACTTGTACAGGGGCGCAATCATGAGCGCCTGTTTTATTTCGTCCTTTTCAAGGAGTTCGAGCACCTGCTGCTCGTCTAACAGGTGGACGGTTATGTCTTCGGTGGCTTCGAGGTGTTGTGTGGAAATCTGCGTAACTCCCTCGGCCAGGTAGCAGTACGTGCTATTGTTCATGGCACCCGGGTTTGGCGCGGCTTTCATGAGCAGCGACCATTGGCCGCCGCCGTATCCCGTTTCCTCCCAAAGCTCGCGGCGCGCGGCTTCGAGTGGCGACTTGTCGGACGGGTCGACAACTCCGGCGCACAGTTCGAGGCACATGCGGCGAATGCCGTGGCGGTATTGCCTTACGAGCACGAACTTGCCTTCTTCGGTTATGGCTATCACGTTTATCCAGTCGGGATATTCAAGAACGTAGTATTCATCGTTCACTACCCCTGTAGGCAACTGCACCTTGTCTACCCGCGCGGTGAGCCAGGGGCGTTTTATCACGTATTTGCTTTCCAGCACTTTCCATTGCCTGTCGTTTTTCTCCTCCATAGTGTTGCGGTATAATGACTTTTGTATGGAAAAAACGCTTTTGGCCGGTTTTTATTGCTTTCTTTGCGCCGCAAGGCGGTAAACCCGCGGGAAAAATGTATTTTTGCCGAGAAAATCATACAAAATGACAACAAAACCATCGATACCTAAAGGAACACGCGACTTTTCGCCCGAGGAAATGGCGAAACGCAATTATATTTTCAACACCATACGCGAAGTTTACGAGCTTTACGGCTTCAGGCAGATAGAGACGCCCGCCATGGAAAATCTTTCCACGCTCATGGGAAAGTACGGCGAGGAGGGCGACAAACTGCTGTTCAAGATTCTGAACTCGGGCGATTTCATGCGCGGCGTTCAGCGTGAGGACATCGACGCGGGCAATCCCGGCCACCTCGCAGCACTGTTGTGCGAAAAGGGCTTGCGCTACGACCTTACGGTGCCGTTTGCACGTTTCGTGGTGCAGCACCGCGACGAGCTGCAGCTGCCTTTCAAGCGTTACCAGATTCAACCCGTGTGGCGTGCCGACCGCCCGCAGAAAGGCCGTTACCGCGAGTTTTACCAGTGCGACGCCGACGTGGTTGGCTCCGACTCGCTCATCAACGAGGTGGAACTGGTGCAGATTGTCGATACCGTTTTTGCACGTTTCGGCGTAAGGGTGGAGATAAAGGTAAACAACCGCAAGATACTGGCTGCCATAGCCGAAAAGATAGGAGCGGCCGACAAGATTACCGCCGTTACGGTGGCTATCGACAAGCTCGACAAGATAGGTATCGACGGCGTGCGTAAGGAACTGGCAGCCGAAGGCATAAGCGACGAAGCCGTGAAGAGCCTTGAACCAATCATTTCGCTGAGCGGCACCAATGCGGAGAAGATTGCCGTAATGCGCCGCGAACTTGCCGCATGCGAAACGGGAATAAAGGGGCTCGACGAGGTTGAGTTCGTGCTCGCGTCGCTCGAAAAGTCCGGCACGGCCAACAAAGTGAGCCTCGACCTGTCTCTCGCGCGCGGGCTGAACTATTACACCGGCTGCATTTTCGAAGTAAAGGCGCTCGATGTCGAGATTGGTTCAATAACGGGCGGCGGACGGTATGACAACCTTACCGGCATATTTGGCATGCCCGGCCTTAGCGGCGTGGGAATATCATTCGGTGCCGACAGGATTTACGACGTTCTTAACGCGCTCGACCTTTACCCCAAGGAAACCCGCACGGCAACGCAGCTGCTGTTTGTAAATTTCGGCGAAGCCGAGGCTGCAAGGTGCATGGAACTGGCTGCCATGGCGCGCCGGGCCGGAATACGCACCGAGGTGTACCCCGACGCGGTGAAGATGAAGAAACAGATGAGTTACGCTTCGTCGCGCAACATACCTTTCGTAGCGCTAATAGGCGACGAGGAACTGGCCGGCGGCACCGTTACGCTCAAGAACATGGAGACAAGGGAACAGGCCACACTGTCGCCCGACGATATGATAAAAGCAGTGAACAGTCCCGCCTGACGCATACGCCGGGAGGGGCGCGCCGTTGTAGAGGCGCGATTAATCCGCCCCGGTCGTTACCGTTGCCGACATCGGTACGGTTGCTGTCGTTGCCACCGTTTTTGACGGTTTTATTACCGTTGAAATTGCCGTTTTCCGGTGTGGAAAATTGAAAATTGGTTTTCAGTGTGTTTACCCTGCATGGGAGCAAACAAAAAATATGTCTGACATAATTCAAAATATGTCAGACATATTTTAAAATACAAGGCACATATTTTCCGCCCTCCGGAAACCCGTTTGAAAACCGTGCGGAAAATGCGGACAAACAAGGCATGGACTGTTGCTGCTGTGCCCGGCGGACGCCGCGGCGTGGGGTGGGGGCTTATCTGGCGGTTGTTCGCAAAGACAGGTCCTTTATGCTTGCGGCCGCGCGAAAGGTGCCGGGCACTTCCCAGCCGAAATTCATGCCCGATATTTCGAGGTCGGATAAGTTTGTATCCTTAAAGAATCCTTTTTCTTTCATTTTGTCAAGACACATGCGTATGTGCGGCAGCAGGTCGGCCTGCAGGCGGTGCCATTTGCCGTCGTGAAAGTCGATGTCGCCCCATAATGGCCGCTGTGGAATATTGTATATGTAAGTGTTCGTGCCTGCGTCCCATGATATTGTTTCGTGTTCCGTTGTTTGCCTGTAGCGGTAATCGAAAGTCTGTATTCCGAGCCAGATGAACTTGTTGCAGTCGGCCGACTGTGGATTGGTGTTCCGCAAAATAAAGTAAAGCGGCGACTGTGCCGTGTGCAGGGCCTCGTTGTATTCGGAGTCGGTCATCAGTTTTTCGCAATATTCCAGCCTGTAGGCCATGCTGAAGACAATACATGAGCTTTTGCCCGCGTTCGGACGGTTGTCGAAGTCCTGTTCAATCAGCAGGTGAGGCCATTGCTCGTCGGCGCGGCGCGGGTGGTCGTACTCCGGTTTTGTGTCTATGCCGAGAAAAAGCGTTCCGCCTTTGCTGCGCCTTACGCATTTGGATTTGTTGGAATATTCCCCGTTATAAGTCTTTTTCCCCTTGCGGCGCATGCTGCTGTGCCTGTCCTTGCCGTCGGCCAAATCGTAGCGGCTGTGCCATTGTGCCATGCGCCACGCGGGAGCGGCGGATTTCGGTGTAAAAACGAGCGTGTCGACTATTATGCGCCCGCCGCTGCTGCTGAAATTCGGCGAAAGGAGGGTGAATCCGTTCCTGAATGCAGGGTCTTTTATTATCTCGTGCGTATTGTCGGGTACAAGCCCGGCCGGGCGGGCGCAAATGACAGCGGGAACAAGCGCCGCTATACATATAAATACGGTTGCCGTAATCTTGACAAAGGCTTTCATGGTTCTTTTGAGCTTGGTGTGCGGAACGCTGCTCCGGTACGCCTTGATTTTGTGCGGCATTAAGCGGACGTCAGGCGGCATTAGGGGAAATTACCGGCATGTGCCGTCGGGCAAGCGGTGTTCAAGCACGTGGTCGACGTAAACAGTGCTTTTTGTCTTTTGCATTATGGCGTCGATGTTGTGGCTTACCATGATTATGGCGCACTTTCGGTTCATATCTTCGAGCACGGAGTATAATCTGTTTTCAAAAAAATTGTCGATGTAAGCATCCGGTTCGTCGAGCACCAGAAGCTCAGGGTCGGACACTATTGCCCGCCCCAGCAGTGTGCGTTGCCGTTGCCCGCCGCTCAGTTGCCCTATGGGTTTTCCTGCTATTGTGTCGAGGCCGAGCCTTTCTTCAACTTTCAGCGCGCGTTGTTTCTGCTCTTCGGTAAATCCTTGCAACAGCCGCCGTTCGGCATTCATGCCCGACATTACCACCTCGTGCACGGTTATCGGGAAGCGGCGGTCGATTTGTGCCTGCTGCGGCATGTAACCTATGCGCAGGTTCTTGCAAGGTAGTCCGTCGCGGTAATATTCAACGCTTCCTTCGGCGGGGCGCAGCAGTCCCAGTATTACTTTCAGCAGTGTTGTCTTTCCGCCCCCGTTCGGGCCTGTTATTCCGAGGAAGTCATTGGCACACACATCAAGGTTTATGCCGGAAATAACTGTTTTCCTGTCGTATCCGGCCGACATTCCCCGTATTTTAAGTATTGTGCCGTTCATTTTGCCAGGCTTTTAGCTATAGTAATCATTTCTTCATCCCACTGGTAGGCAAGCGGGTTGATTTCCACGATTTCCGTGCCCGATTCGCGGGCAATCTGTTTTATGGTAGTAGAGGGGAATTGTTCCTGTATGAACAGAATCTCCGCCTTTTCGGCACGGCTTTGCGATATTACCGTTTTTATGTGGGCCGGTGAGGCTTCCTTTCCTCCGGCGCACACAGGCAGCTGCCGCAGCCCGTAGTCTTTTGCGAAATATGTCAGCGCAGGATGGTAAATAACGAAAGTACGGTGCACGAGGTTGCCCGTAAACGATTGTATTTGCCTGTCAATGCTGTCGATATGTTGGGTGAATTTTTCCGTGCGTTCCTTGTATTCCTCGCTGTTTGCCGAGTCAATCCTGCAAAGTGCGGAACAAATGTTTTTTGCTATTATTTCAACGTTTTGTGCCGAAAGCCATACGTGCGGGTCGACTCCGTTCCCGTCGCTGTCTCTGAGGGTTTTTATGCCATTGGCCAGGTTGAATAAGAGGAAATGGGGATTCTCGTCGGTTATCTGCTTAAGTCGCGTTTTTTCAAAGTCGAGGTATCCTGACGACAGGTAAGCCCGGCTGTTCATAAGGTCGAGCATTTGTTGCGCTGTGGGTTCGTAACTCTCGGGGTTGCTTGTGCGGGGCACGAGCGACACTGCCCTGAAGCGTCCTCCTGATATTTGGTCAATGAAATAACGGTAAGGGTCGATGCTTACCATGAGCACGGGACGCTTATCCTTGATTCCGCTTTCGGAACAACCGGCAAGCAGCGCGGTTATCATCAGCAATGTTATCAATTTGCGCATAGGATGTAAATAATCATATTTCGGAAACAACAGATACGACGAAAGCATACCGCAGGGCTTTTCCTGCCACAATGGCGAGTAATGTCCACCAGAAATTGGCGCGCATAAGGCCGAGTGCAACGGTTATCACCTCGCCGAGTACGGGAACCCACGACAACAGTCCCATGGCCGGCCCGTATTTGCTGACAAACCGTTGGGATTTTTCCAGCCTGTCGGGACGAACGCGCACATATTTCTGTATCAGGTGCATGTTGCCCAGATGTCCGAGCCAGTAATTGAAGCAGCTGCCCAATGTATTGCCGAGCGTTCCCCATATCACCAGTTGCAGAGCCGACAATCCGGCTAACTGCAACGCTGCCATGACTACTTCGGAACTGAAAGGAAGCACGCTTCCGGCCAGGAATGCCGCAATGAACATTCCTGCGTAGCCGCATTCGGTTAGATATTGTGTAAGATCTCCCATAAGCCAAAGTTAATACCGGATATGTTGTAGGCGGCAAGCAATCCGATTAATGCTATTGCCGTGTAGAAATATATGTCGCCCGCCTTTCCGCCGGCAAAAGCCAGGTGGTGCGCTATGAGCGGCGTGCTGTTCAGCACGAACAGGCGGAAAATAGTGTCGAATTCGCCCGGGCATGCCGCGAGCATGGCCGTAATGGCGAACTCTTCTATCAATATGGTGTAGTAGAGCATTCGCGTGCGTATCTTGTCGTTGAATTTGGTGTACGCAAAGTGAACCATGGCCGAAATTGCCAGTATTGCCACTGTTGCGAACGACACGAGGCGGTGCTCGTCTATTACTGTATAGTCGGGTTGGGTAAAACGGGTGAGCTGCTCCCAAAAGCCATAAAGCATAGTGCTTTCACCGGTTAGTATAAGGTATGCCTCGCGCAGCGCAAGGGGCAGGATTATGCCTATTAACGCCGCCATGAATGCGCGCGGCGTGAGGGCGCGCATTTGCACAATTGCAGAGAACATGAAGAAGGGAGCGAACAGCAGCATTTTAGGAAAGACCATTGCGCCTATGCTCAGGAACAGGAACACATGGAACATGTATGCCTGCGGCAGGTGCTTTTGGTAGCACATGAAAAAGACCATCAATGCTGCCGCCCAGCAAACCTCCGGCATGTAGTCGTAGGAAAGCGGATGAAGGAACGTCAGCGTACCGGCAAGCACCAGGAACGTTGAGGAAACCATTTTCGAACGCACCCTGAGCAGGGCGTTGCGTGTGTTCATCTCGAGGAGGATGTAGGCCACTGTTATTGTTACGGCCAGCCCGCCCCACGAATTGAGCGAAGCGGTATTTCCGGAGGCCAGCCACAGGATAATGGCAACCGCAAGCGCCACTATGCTGGTAACGCTGCTGGTTATTATTCTGTATCGCAGTCCCCGGTCGTCCATCTGGTACTAAAGAGTGTTTTGTCTGTAAAACCTGCCGGGCACATTCAGTGCCCGGAAAAATATGTCTGAGGTATTTTAAAATATGTCTGACATAATTCAAAATATGTCAGACATATTTTTTTCAAAGTCCCGGAGGGGATGAAAACATCCCCTCCGGCAATGTTTATCTTTCTGTTCATGGATGGCATATGTTGGCATGCCGCCTTAGTGCAGGCTTCAGGGCTTACAGGTCCTGGCCTATGTCTGTGCGGTAATATTTCTTCTGGTATTCTATTGCTTTGGCCGCTTCCATAGAGCGTGCCAGCGCTTCCGCCTTGTCTTTGCCATACGACGAAACGGCTATCACGCGCCCGCCGGCCGTCACCACGCGCCCGTTGCTCTCGGCCGTGCCGGCATGGAACACAATGCTGTCGTTCACCTTGTCGAACCCGGTTATCTCGAAGCCTTTGTCGTATTTGCCCGGATAGCCGCCCGAAACGAGCATTACGCACACGGCGGCGCGTGGGTCGAATTCTATGGAGCGTTTGTCGAGGTCGCCGGCTGCAACGCCTTCAAACAGGTCAACTATGTCGCTCTTGAGTCGCAGCATTACGGTTTCTGTTTCCGGGTCGCCCATACGGCAGTTGTATTCTATTACCATAGGTTCGCCGCCCACGTTTATAAGCCCGAAGAATATGAATCCGCGGTAGTCTATCTGCTCTTCTGCAAGGCCTTCGACCGTGGGGCGTATAATGCGTTCTTCCACTTTTTTCATCCATTCCCTGTCGGCAAACGGCACTGGCGACACGCTGCCCATTCCTCCTGTGTTCAGGCCTGTGTCGTGCTCGCCCACGCGCTTGTAGTCTTTTGCTTCGGGTAGAATCTTGTAATGTTTCCCGTCGGTAAGCACGAACACCGAGCACTCTATACCGCTGAGGAATTCTTCAATCACCACACGCGCCGAGGCGTTGCCGAACATTCCGTCGAGCATGTCGCGGAATTCCTTTTTTGCCTCTTCAAGGTCGGATATGATAAGTACGCCTTTTCCTCCGGCCAGTCCGTCGGCTTTGAGCACGTAAGGCGGTTGCAGCGTTTCGAGGAATGCAATGCCTTCGTCCACACTTGTGCCGTCGAATGTCTGGTATGCGGCTGTGGGTATGTTGTGCCTGCGCATGAAACGCTTGGCGAAGTCCTTGCTTCCTTCCAGTTGTGCGCCTGCCTGTGAGGGACCGATTACTTTCACTTTCTTCAGGTCCTCGTCCTGGCGGAAGTAATCGACAATGCCTTTTACCAGCGGTGCTTCCGGCCCTACGACGAGCATGTCGATGGCTTTGCTTTTCACGAAGTCGCCTATTTCGGCAAAGTCGTTAAGGTTGAGTATAACGTTTTCTCCCACTTCGCTCGTTCCGGCGTTGCCGGGCGCGATGTACAGTTTCTCTATCTTCGGGCTTTGTGCTATTTTCCACGCCAGGGCGTGCTCGCGTCCTCCGCTGCCTAAGAGTAATAGTTTCATACGGGTTGATATTTTTAAGGTTTTACTTCGGTGTTGTTTGTTGTTGGGTTTTCAGCAGGCTTTACAGCGCGTGCATTTCGATAGTTCTCCACGGAACGACATTTCTACGAGCCGCGCAATGCGGTCGCGCAGGGGCTGCATGTTTACGTGTTTGAGCACTTCGTCCACAAATGCGTATTCCAGCAGCAGGCGTGCTTCTTTTTCATCCACGCCGCGCTGTCCCATGTAAAAGAGTGCCTCTTCGCTCAGCTGGCCTACCGTGGCCCCGTGGTTACACTTCACATCGTCGGCGTATATTTCGAGCATGGGCTGCGTGTACATGCGTGCGTCTTCGCTGACGCAGAGGTTGGCGTTCGTTTCCTGCGACTCTGTTTTCTGCGCTCCCGACCTGACGAGCACTTTTCCTGCAAATGCGCCGACCGACTGCTCGTCGAGCACGTATTTGTAGAGCACGTTGCTTGTGCAGTGGGGCGCAATGTGGTCGATAAGTGCGTTGGTGTCGACGTGGCGGTTTTCGCCTTCGAGTGCAAAGCCGTATGCTTCGAGTGTGGCGTTTTCTTCGGCCAGTTTGAGGTTCAAAGTGTTGCGCGTAAGCCCGTTGTGCAGCGTCATGTTGTTTAATACCACGTGGCTTCCCTCTTGTTGTTCAAGGTAAAGGCTTGCAAAGCGTTTGTTCTTCAATGTAGTTTGTTCGAGCGAGTACATCTCGAGGTTTGAGTTGCGTCCGGCATACACTTCCGCCACTTCGGTTGCAAGGAAATTGCGGTCGTCGTTGTCGTGGTCGCAGAAGAGCAGCGAAGCCGAGGCGTTCTCGCCGAGTATTATTAGCACTCTCCGGTTTGCCATCAGGTCTACGTCGGAGCGCATTATGTTTATCACCTGTATGGTGCGTTCCGTTTTTACTCCGTCGGGTATGTAAACCAGCAGGCCGTCTTGTGCGAACATCGTGTTGAGCGCTGCGATGGGGTCTTTCTTCATGTCGGCGGCGGCAGCGTAGTATTTGCCGACTATTTGCGGCATTTCGGCGGCCGCTTTCATGAGCGAGCCTACGTAAACTCCCTGCGGCAGGGTTGCGTGTGGCAGCGCGCGCTCGTAGAATGCGTCGTTTTCTACGAAATACAGGGAAGTCGACATGTTGGGTACGTTGCAGCGGAATGCCTCATACGGGTTTATGGGAAACTCCACCCGCTTGAGGTTAAGGCCGTAGTCGGGCGCAAAGGCCTTGTCGATGTCGGTGTATTTGTACAGCTCGTTTTTCTGCGACGGGAAGCCGGCGGCCGCAAAGCGCTCGAACGCTTCGGAGCGCACGGCGTTCATGGCGTCGCACGAGTTGCCGCAAATCACGTTGCGCTGCGCCTTGAATAGGTCGATATATTGTTTTTCGCTGTTCATGTCAGTTTTCCTGTTCCTTAATCCAGTCGAATCCTCGTTCTTCTATTTCTTTTGCAAGCTCGGGGCCGCCGGTCCTGACAATGCGTCCGTTCATCATTACGTGCACTATGTCGGGTTTCAGGTAGTCGAGCATTCGTTGGTAGTGGGTTATCACTATGGCGCTGGTCTCGGGCGTGCGCAGTTTGTTGAATCCCTCGGCCACGATACGCAGCGCGTCCACGTCGAGCCCGGAGTCGGTTTCGTCGAGTATGGACAACTTAGGCTCGAGCATTGCCATCTGGAAAATTTCGTTGCGTTTCTTCTCGCCGCCGCTGAATCCTTCGTTCACGCTGCGGCCTGTGAGTTTCGAGTCGAGCTCGACCACCTTGCGCTTCTCGCGCATGAGTTTCAGGAACTCGGCAGCGTTCATGGGCGGCTGGCCGAAGTATTTGCGTTTGGCGTTTATGGCCGCGCGCATGAAGTTTACCATGCTCACGCCCGGTATTTCCACAGGTTGCTGGAACGACAGGAACAGCCCTTCGTGGGCACGTTCGTCGGGGGCAAGCGTGAGCAGTTCCTTGCCGTTGAACAGGGCGCTGCCGTCGGTCACTTCGTATACGGGATTTCCAACGAGCACGTTGCTCAACGTTGATTTGCCCGAGCCGTTTGGCCCCATGAGGGCGTGTACTTCACCGTCGCGCACCGTAAGGTTCACGCCTTTGAGTATTTCTTTGCCCGCTACGCAGGCATGCAGGTTCTTTATTTCTAACATAACAGGTTTTTTCTCTGTGCGGGAAAGGTGTTTTGCCCGCAGGTGTTTGTGAACGCAAAGTTAAGTATTTTTTATCGTATCGGCGGCAGTGTAAGGCGTTTTACGCCGGGGCTTGGAAAAAGGAGTTGCGGGGAATAGGAAAAAGGCATTTTTTTAACGCAGTTTTCAGGAGGGGTTAGGAGCAAATTAAAATTATGTCCGAGGAAATTCAAAATATGTCTGAGATATTTTAAAATATGTCCGACCTTTTTTTGACCACCTCCAAACCCGCATTAAATCAGGGGTTTTTAATTCAGACAAAAAACGACGCGGGTTTTCTCTCCGGGCAGGGCCGGGCGGTTGTGCGGTTATAATTTTTCGGCCTTAGCGGCATGTCGGCGCCCGGCATGGCATAAAATTGTTATCTTTGCAAAGACTATACGCTTTACCGGCAGTAATAACGATTATCTATGTTCGACGTAGCAAAAATACGCGGGGATTTCCCAATCCTGTCGCGCACGGTTTACAACAGGCCGCTCGTTTACTTGGACAACAGCGCCACGACCCAGAAACCGCGCGTTGTTGTCGACTCAATAGTGCGGGAATATTATTCCGAAAACGCAAACGTGCACCGCGGCGTGCATTTCCTTTCGCAGCAGGCCACCGACCTGTACGAGCAGGCGCGCGGGCGAGTGCGCACTTTCATCAATGCGCGCAGCGACAAGGAGATAGTGTTCACGCGCGGCACAACCGAAAGCCTCAACCTCGTGGCCTCGTCGTTCGGCGAGCGTTTCATGGGTGAGGGCGACGAAGTGATAATCTCGGCCATGGAGCACCATTCGAACATCGTGCCGTGGCAGCTGTTGCAGGAGCGCAAGGGCATACGCCTGCGCGTTATCCCGATTAACGACCGGGGCGAGCTGTTGCTCGACGAATACGAGAAGCTATTCAACAAACGCACTCGGATAGTGGCAGTCACCCATGTGTCTAACGTGCTCGGCACGGTGAATCCCGTGAAACAGATAGCCGCCGTGGCGCATGCGCATGACGTTCCCGTTCTCGTGGACGGGGCACAGAGCGTGCCGCATATAGCTGTCGATGTGCAGGACATGGATTGCGACTTCTTCGTGTTCAGCGGCCATAAGGTGTATGGGCCCACCGGCATAGGCGTGCTTTACGGCAAGGAAAGCCTTCTCAATGAGCTGCCTCCGTACCAGGGCGGCGGCGAGATGATAAAGAACGTGCATTTCGAACACACCGAGTACGAAGACGCGCCGCTGAGGTTCGAAGCCGGCACGCCCGATTACGTAGGAGCGCATGCCCTGGCTGCCGCAATAGACTATGTGTCGGCATTGGGCATGGAAAACATTGCAGCCCACGAGCACAGCCTGCTCGCATACGCCACTGAACGCATGAACTGCATTCCCGGAATGCGGATATTCGGGCAGGCGGAAAACAAAAGCGCGGTGCTGTCGTTCGTAGTAGGCAATATTCATCCGCTCGACCTCGGCACACTGCTCGACCGCTTCGGCGTGGCCGTGAGGACGGGACACCACTGTGCGCAGCCGCTTATGGAACGCATGGGAGTGCAAAGCATGGCGCGCGCCTCGTTCGCACTCTATAACACACGCGAGGAAGTCGACACGCTGTGTGAAAGCATAGAAAGGATAACAAAGATGTTCTGAAACATGCGGCCGCAAAATGTGCCGAACAACGGCGGCCGTGCAATAAACTATAAAACGATATAAAAATGTTACTGGCAACAACCAATTCCATAGAAGGAAAGCCCGTGAAAGTGTATTACGGAATAGTAACGGGCGAGACGATAATAGGTGCAAACTTCGTGCGCGATTTCTTTGCAGGCATACGCGACATAATAGGTGGCCGCTCCGGCTCCTACGAAAAGGTGCTGCGCGAGGCAAAAGACACAGCCATCGACGAAATGGCGCGCGAAGCCGAACGGCTCGGCGCAAACGCCGTGATAGGTGTGTCGATTGACTACGAAACCGTGGGAAACAACGGCAGTATGCTCATGGTGACATGCAGCGGTACGGCAGTGGAAATATGATGACCTGCACAGGCAATATTAAGTAAACGAATGCTGGCGGCAAACTGTTTCGAAAGGCTCGTTGAAGCCGGATGCGACGAGGCAGGGCGGGGATGCCTTGCCGGAAGCGTATTTGCGGCGGCCGTGATACTGCCGCCCGATTATGAAAACGGCAAACTAAACGACTCGAAGCAGCTTACCGAAAAAAAACGCTACGAATTGCGCGCCGAGATTGAGCGCGACGCGACGGCCTGGGCCGTGGGAGTGGTTACACCTGAGGAAATCGACACCATAATCATACTCAAGGCTTCG
>URSZ01000067.1 GCA_900550635.1 uncultured Prevotella sp.
TACTTTATGGATTCCAGTCCACGGCCGTATTCCTTCAGGAACGAGAGGTCCTTGTATGCTGCCACGTATGCGCTGTCGATATACACGCCGAACGAAGCTATGTTCTTAATGCCCAAGTCGCTGTATAGTTCAATGTCCTTGCGGAACACGTCGCCGTCCCACTTAAGTTTCTTTGCCGGTTTCTTCCAGTCGCTCACGAGCGACACGTCGAGCCAGTACTCGAGCACCACGACCTCGGCCGGGTCGAACACCTTGAGGTTGCGCACCAGATAGTCGTAGAACGTCTTGTTTGTGACGCCGGTGCGCCCTTTGGCCACGGAGTCGTTGAGCGGCGCGTCCCATGTGCGGAAGAACGGGGCGAACTCGAGGAATATTCCTTCTTCGGGCTTTACCTTTTCGGGTACTTCCATTGTGCCGTAATAAGCCAGGTGTGCCACCTTGGCCTCAGGATTCGTCTTGCGCAGCTCGCGAAGTATGCGGTTTTCCACAATCAGCGACTTCTCGCTGTCGTTGTACTTGGAACATTCCGGACACTTGCACGTGGGTGCGCCGTCGTCCATCCAATAATAATACCTGTTGTTTGTCGGAGGATTCTCGCGTGCATATTTCACGGCGTTGGCGGCTATTATGTCGAGCGCCTTGGCGGATGATACGCAGCAGTTAGCCTCGGGATTCCTGTTTCCGTGCTCGTCCATCCTGAAAAGCGTGGAATCGGAAGCATACAAATCGCGCGGCAGCAGGCTCGACATGGCATGCCACTGGTAATCGATCAATATTCCCTGCTCCTCGCAGCGGCGCAGTATGTCCCTGCCCTTTTCGGTCTGCGAGAAGCCTATCGGCACGCTCAGCGTGTTCAGTCCGTTCTGCTCGGCCAGCGCCACCCAGTCCAACGTCAGAAGGTCTTCACTGCTTAACACAACGCCTTTCATTGGCGCGTCGGAATCCTTGCCCGCACACGAAAAAAGCATGGAGCAAACAATTAAAAAAGATAACAGATGTTTCATGATAAAAGATTTTTGCCGAAGTTATCACTTTTTACGCATTTACGGAAACATCCGTCCCGAAAATACTTATCCCGAACGTCGTAGCGGCCGTTTGCACCACGGCATGCCGTTATCCGTCACTTACGGCTTGCAATTCGGGGCAAAGCCGCGCGGCAAGGCACAGCATACATGCCACATGCCTTTGTGCTACAGTAAAAAAGCGTAATTTTGCAGCCGTCTACGAAAGTACGCACAATGAACAGGAATATCACCGAACTCCACCTTGCACGCCTGCGCGGATGTGCCTGCAAGGCTTTCCCAAAGTCGTGGCGGACCACCCTGTGGCTGCTCAAGATAATGTTGCCCGTGTCGTTTGCCGTTACGCTGTTGCAATATTACGGTGCTCTCGATTATGTGGCCCGCTTTCTTGACCCGCTGTTCAGCCGCCTCGGGCTGCCGGGCTACTCGGCCATAGCCTTCATCACCGCCGCGTCGCTCACCACATACGCGGGCATAGGCGTGCTCACGTCGCTCGCCCTCACGCTGCGCGAGGCAACAATCATCTCGCTCATGATGTTGCTGTGCCACGCCCTGCCCATGGAGTGTGCCGTTACACACCGCACCGGCTCGTCGTTTTGGGGCATGGTGGCGCTGCGCATAAGCATGGCGTTCGCGGCGGCGTTGCTCCTCAACCTCGTGCTGCCCGAGATGAACGAACCGTTCGGCTTCGCCTCGGCACACGCCACCGACGCCGGCATAGCAGCAGTGCTGGAAAACTGGGTGGTTGCCAACCTGAAGATGTCGGCCATGATTTTCGGTATAATCTATTTCCTCATGGTGCTGCAACAGGTGCTTATGGCCTACCGTCTCATAACCAGAATATCCCGCCTGTTGCGCCCGCTCATGCGAGTGTTCGGCCTGCCGGAAAACGCGGCCTACTTCTGGCTCGTGGGCAACGTGTTGGGCATATCATACGGCGGGGCGGTGATGTACGACTGCCTTCAAGACGGAAACATATCCCACCGCAGCGCGGTGGCGGTGAACAGACACCTGGCCATGAACCACTCACTCATTGAGGACACATTGGTTTACGCCTCGATAGGTATCAGCGTGTTCTGGATTCTCGCCACGCGCGTGTTCTTCGCGCTCGTGGTGGTGTGGGGGCAACGGGCGTTAAGGCATTGCTACGCGCTGGTAAAAAGCAGTGCCCACGAACATGCGCGCCACAACCTGCAATAAAAAAGCGCCCTCCGCCAACTGCCGCACAACAGGCCATAACGCACAGGCCTCCCGCCCCAACCTGTGCGCAACAAAAACACTTGCAGAAACGCAATCCGGATTTGTCCGCCTTTTCCGCATGATTTTCAAACGGGTTTTCAGAGGGCAAAAAATATGTGCCTTGTATTTTAAAATATGTCTGAGATATTTCGAAATATGTCAGACATATTTTTTCTTTGCTCTCATGTGGGTTTTACACGCTGAAAACCAGTTTTCAATTTTCCGCACCAAAATCCGCCGTTTTACGGCCCCGGTTTTTCATCGCCTTTTGTCCGTATCGGCCTGCGGCACCGGCGGCCGCAAAATTCATTGCCTCACACCGCAATGCGCCCGAACATTTTGCTTATCTTTACATCCGTACAAAAACAACAAGACATGAAAAAACTTTTTTCACTAATCTTCGCCCTGTCGTGCCTTGCCGGTGCACAGGCGCAGGTATCGTTCGGCAACGCCGCCAAAATAAACTACGACTGGAAGTTCATGCCGGGCGACACGGCAGCAGCCGCTTCCGCCACGTTCGACGACAAAGGCTGGCAAAGCGTCGACCTGCCCCACGACTGGAGCGTGAAAGGCCGCCTCGACCCCGACAACGCCAGCTGCGCGGGTTACCTGCCCGGCGGAACGGGCTGGTACCGCAAGGCGCTCGATATACCCTCCGGCGACAAAGGCAAAAAGATATTCATCTACTTCGAGGGCGTTTACAACCGCAGCGAGGTGTACCTAAACGGCCACCTTTTAGGCAAACGTCCCAACGGCTTCATCTCGTTCATGTACGACGCCACGCCCTATGTGCGCTTCGGCGGCGAGAACGTGGTCGCCGTGCGCGTGGACCACAGCCGCAGCGCCGACTGCCGCTGGTACACCGGCTCGGGAATATACCGCAACGTGTGGCTCGTGAAAGCCGACCCGCTGCACATAGCGCAATGGGGCGTGTATGCCTGGCCAAGCGAAGTAAGCACGCGGCGGGCAACGCTCAATGTAGAGACTGAGGTTAGCAACGAGGGAAACGCGGAGCGCAAAGTCACAGTTGAGAACACACTGTACTCGGCCGACGGCCGCAAAGTGGCTTACGCCAAAAAGAACATCCGGACCGGAGCAGCCGCCACGGCAAAGGCAACCATGACGCTCAAAGTGAAGAACCCGCAACTCTGGAGCACCGACACGCCCGTGCTTTACAACCTGAAAACCGTGGTAAGCGCCGACGGCCGCGTGACAGACAGCACCGTGACGCGCACAGGTTTCCGCTCGTTTGTGTTCGACCCCGACAAGGGTTTCTTTCTCAACGGCAAGAACATGAAGATGAAAGGCGTGTGCCTGCACCACGACGCGGGAGTACTCGGAGCAGCCGTGCCGCGCAGCGTATGGCGCGACCGTTTGGACTCGCTCAAGGCCTTGGGTTGCAATGCCGTGCGCACATCTCACAACCCGCAGTCGCCCGACCTGTACGACCTGTGCGACGAGTTGGGAATGCTCGTACTCGACGAGGCTTTCGACGAATGGGAATACCCAAAGCGTAAATGGCTCGACGGCTGGAACGTGGGCACGCCGGGGTTTGAAAGCTCGTGCGACTTCTTCAACGAATGGGGCGAGCGCGACGTGGCCGACCTTGTGCGCCGCGACCGCAACCACGTCTCAGTCTTTGCCTGGAGCATAGGCAACGAGGTGGACTATCCCAATGACCCGTACTCCCACCCCGTACTCGACGGCATGGGTGAGGGAGACTTTGCGCAGCCTGTGTACGGAGGATACAAAAAGGACGCACCCAAGGCGGAACGCTTGGGCGACATAGCCAAACGCCTGGCCGCCGCAGTGAAGAAATACGACCTTTCGCGTCCTGTTACGGCAGGACTGGCGGGCGTTGTGATGTCTAACGCCACCGAATACCCCGGCGCGCTCGACATTGCGGGATACAACTACACCGAGAACCGTTACGACACCGACCACAAGCTGTATCCCAACCGCGTTATCTACGGCAGCGAGAACAAACACTTTATCGACGCATGGTATGCGGTGAAAAACAACGAGCATATCTTCGGACAATTCCTCTGGACGGGCATTGACTATCTTGGCGAAGCGCACGCATGGCCCTCGCGCGGGTTCTACGCCGGGCTGCTCGACCTGAGCGGAACGACAAAGCCGTTAGGATATTTCCGCAAAGCGTTGTGGAGCGAAAAGCCAACGGTGTACATAGGCACATATCCCTCGCCGCGCAAGACTACGGGCACCGATGACGAATGGACACGCCTGCGCGCCGCAGCCAACGGCTCCGACCGCGAAGAAGCCGCGCCTTCATCCGAAGCATGGGCCGTGTGGAACTACGAAGAAGGCGAAACTGTGCGCGTGGTGTGCTACACCAACCAAGCCAGCGCTCGCTTGGAGTTGGACGGCAAGACCGTGGGCGAGGAAAAGCCCTACGACGCAAAGACGGGTATAATATACTGGGACATCCCCTACCGCCCTGGCAGGCTCACGGCCGTTGCACTTGACGACAAGGGCACTGAAACCGCACGCTACGCCATAGAAACATCGGGCGCGCCCGCCGCTTTGCGTATCGTGTCTACACAAAAGCAGGCCAAGGCAGGCGACGTAGTGAAAGTGGTGCTCGAAATAACCGACAACAAAGGCATTCCCGCCGTACTGGCCGACAACGAGATAACATGCAACATATCTGGAGCGGCAAAGCTGCTGGGATTGGAAGCCGCCAACAACACCGACATGGGCGACTACACCGACAACCGCCAGCGCGCCTACAGGGGACGGCTAACAACCTACCTGAAAACGGCACGCAAGGGCGGCAAGGCATACGTGCGCTTCTCGTCGCCCATGCTCAAGGCCGCAGAATTGGAAATCACCGTAAAATAACACTGCCGTTGCTACATTCTGCAACAGTAGTGGCAACATCAAAAACAAAATTCCGCCGGGCACGATAAGAGTCCG
Source organism: uncultured Prevotella sp. (assembly GCA_900550635.1). GTDB lineage: Bacteria > Bacteroidota > Bacteroidia > Bacteroidales > Bacteroidaceae > UBA6398. The sequence goes on from URSZ01000067.1 coordinate 5,199, forward strand.
GCGGAATTTTACATATCATGCCTCTGTATTCATCCGTTTCCTGAAACTGAAAAAAACACGCGTGTTTTTTGTCTGCGTTTTTCGGGTGTTTTTTGAACGGGTTTTCAGAGGGCAAAAAATATGTCTGACATATTTCGAATTATGTCAGACATATTTTAAATTATCTCAGAGATATTTTCTCTTTGCTCCCATGCGGGGTTTACGCTCTGAAAACCAGTTTTCAATTTTCGGGCACGGAAAGCGCCGTTTTCAGACATCAGTTTGCTTGTCTGAATTCCTTGGGCGTGCAACCGGTTTGCTGCTTGAACATCCTTATGAAATGCTGCGGATACTGAAAGCCGAGCATGTCGGCAATCTGGCTTACGGTCTGATTTGAACCGAGGAGCATGTGCTTGGAACAGTCGATAACCTTGAGCTGTATGTATTCCTTGGCCGTTTTTCCCGTTTCCTTCTTTATCAGGTCGCCGAAATAGCTTGGCGACAGGCACGCCTTGTCGGCAAAATAGCGTACCGAGGGCAGCCCTTGCCTTTGCGCGCTGCCGCTGCGGAAATAGTCGTTCAGTTCGTGCTCGAACTTATGCAGCACGTCGCTGTTCACCTTGCTTCGCGTGCAGAACTGGCGGTCGTAGAAGCGCAGGCAGTATTCGAGGAACAGTTCTATGTGCGTGCATAGCAGTTCGCGGCTGTGCGTGTCGACGGGGTGTTCCGTCTCTGCCTCTATGTTGTGCAGGCAGCCGGCAAGCAGTTCCTGCTCGCGGTCGGACAGGTGCAGCGCTTCGCTTTGCGCATAGTTGAAAAAGGTATAGCGCTCCATGCGTTCGGCCAGCGGCGTGCCGTATATCAGGTCGGGGTGGAAAATCAGGCCGGTCACGTCCACCGGTTGTTCTTCGTCGATTATGTCCACCTGCACCGTCTGCCCGGGAGCGAAACTCACCACCGTGCCTTTCTGGTAATCGTACTTCTGGCGGCCGTAGCGCAGCGTGCAATTCACGCCATGCTTGATGAACAGGGCATAAATGCCGTAGTTCATCTTTACGTGGTTGACCGTTTTCCGTGCCTTGTTCATATCCACCACCGTTATGAGCGGGTGAAACGTGGGCAGGCCGTAAAGGTCGTTGTAAGCCTTAATGCTGTCAAGTTGTATTATTTCCATAATGCCTTGGTGTTTAGCGCAAAATTAACGCATTTTTCCTTACGCCGCACACTGCTGCCGCACAATCGGCAATAATGGTTATTTGTTCCGCAAAACATATACAAAACGCCCGCGCCGCGCGCAGTAATTTTGCAACATCGCAAAAGCTACAAGCATGAATATAATTGAAAGAATGAGAGCCGGAGAACTTATACTCGAAACCGACCCCGACTACCCCAAGTTGCGTGACGAATTCGAAAAGACAATGAGCCTTGTGGGCGAACTGAACAGCCGCTACCACACGCCCGACGAGATACGCGCCCTTCTTGCGCAAATCTGGGGGCAGGAAATAGACCCCTCCGTGCGCATGTTCCCGCCGTTCCACACCGCTTTCGGCAAGTTCACCAAGGTGGGCAAAGGCGTGTTTGTCAACTTCGGCTGCACGTTCCTCGACCGCGGCGGCATAACACTCGGCGACGATGTGTTCATAGGCCCGAACGTGCAGCTCATAACCGAAAACCACCCCGAACAGCCGCAAAACCGCCGCAACGTCTACGCCCGCCCCATCAGCATAGGCCGCAAGGTGTGGATAGGCGCAGGGGCAATCATCCTACCCGGAGTAACGATAGGCGAAAACTCCATTGTGGGCGCCGGGGCTGTGGTAAAGAAAGACGTGCCCGCAAACGTGATAGTTGCCGGCGTGCCTGCAAAAATCGTAAGGGAAATAAAAACCGATTAAAAGCATGAACATTTATCCTTCAACCGCAACCGCGAATGTTTACAAAAGACAAAGCCGGTAATATCCCCTCAAAAACAAAGCAATATGGAAATACGCACAATCATCGCGGCCGGAATGCTGGCCTTTGCCGCCACTGCAACCGCACAAACCGAAACAAAAAACCGTACCACTATGGAAAAACTGAACCTTACACAAGAGTGGGACAAGACGTTCCCGCAAAGCGACAAGGTGGAACACACAAAAGTGACGTTCACCAACCGCTACGGCATAACACTTGCCGCCGACATGTACATGCCTAAGAACTCCGAAGGCCGGCTGCCCGCAATAGCCGTAAGTGGTCCGTTCGGGGCGGTGAAGGAGCAGGCCTCGGGCCTTTACGCCCAAACGCTCGCAGAGCGCGGCTTCCTCGCGATAGCCTTCGACCCCTCGTTCACGGGCGAAAGCGGCGGCCAGCCACGCTTCGTTACCTCGCCCGACTTCTGCACCGAGGATTTCAGCGCGGCTGTTGACTTTCTCAGCACGTTCGACCGCGTAGACCCGGAGCGCATAGGCATTCTCGGGATATGCGGCTGGGGAGGCTTCGCCATCAACGCCGCCGTGAACGACACACGTATCAAAGCCACGGTGGCCTCGACCATGTACGACATGAGCCGCTGCACATCGAAAGGTTACTTCGACCAGGCTGACAATGCCGACGCGCGCAACGAAACACGCCGCCAGCTCAGCGCACAACGCACCGACGACTACCGCAACGGCACATACGCCCGCGCAGGCGGCGTGGTAGACCCGCTGCCCGACGACGCGCCGCAGTTTGTAAAGGATTACTACGCCTACTACAAAACGCCGCGCGGATACCACAAACGCTCGCTCAACTCCAACCAGGGCTGGAACAAAACGTCGAACCTGCCGTTCCTCAACGCCCCGATACTTACCTACAGCGACGAGATACGCAGCGCGGTGCTTGTGGTTCACGGCGAAAAGGCTCACTCGCGCTATATGGGCGAGGGCGCATTCAAGAAACTGAAGGGCGACAACAAGGAACTCGTCATCGTTCCCGGCGCGAGCCACGTGGACCTGTACGACAACATGCAGGCCATACCGTTCGACAAGATTGCCGCGTTCTACAGCAAATACCTTAAATAAAACAATACTATAAAAAACCAAGCACTACACAGCGAGAAGCCTCCCGGAAAGTTCTGTTCCGGGAGGCTATTTCATTACAAACCAGCAAACGCTGTTCCGCTTCTTTATTTGTCCGCCTTTTTCGGGTGTTTTTTGAACGGGTTTTCAGAGGGCGAAAAATATGTCTGACATATTTCGAATTATGTCAGACATATTTTAAATTATCTCAGAGATATTTTTTCTTTGCTCCCATGCGGGGGTTACGCGCTGAAAACCAGTTTTCATTTTCCGGACACGGGAAACAGACAATTTCAACGGTAGTTGTAACAACAGTAGAGACGCGATTTATCGCGTCTGAAAATCGATTCATCGCGCCGCCATCCCGCCTGCTGATTCGTGAGACACGATGAATAGCGTATCTACAATAACAATTATCGCGAAACTGCAGTGCTTTTCAGCATGACGTCCAGCCGTTGCCGGGCGAGTCGCACGTCTCGCCGTGGTGCTCGAACTCGAGCGTGGAGTGGCTTATGCCGTCCTGCGACATGCGGTGGTGGATTTCATGCTTTATCTGCTCCATTTTGGCTATGTCGTCTATTACCACGTGGGCCGTCATGGCCACTTCGGACGTGCTTATGGCCCAGATGTGCAGGTGGTGTATGTCTTCAACCCCGGCAACCGATTTTATTTCATTCATGATTCGCTCGGGGTCTACGCCTTCGGGTATGCCGTCGAGCGAGAGGCGCAGGCTCTGCGACAGCAGATGCCACGTCGAAGCCAGGATTACGCCGACGATTACAAGGCTTATTACGGGGTCGATAATGTACCAGCCCGTAAAGGACATGGCTATTCCCGAAACCACCACGCCTATCGACACGAGTGTGTCGGCCGCCATGTGGAGGAACGCACCCTCGGCGTTGAGGTCGCTCTTGCGCTTGCGCATTAACAACCATGCGCTCACGCCGTTGACGATTATTCCGGCTCCGGCCGTCCACGATACAACAGCGCCGTTGACGGGCACCGGGTTGGAGAACTTGTGTATGCTCTCAACTATTATCGCCCCCACGGCAACAAGCAGTATTATGGCGTTGAGAAGCGAGATGAGCACCGTGCCTTTCTTGTATCCGTAAGTATAGTTTCGTGCCGGGCGCACCTTGGCCAGTTCCAACGCGAACAGAGCGAGCAACAGGCTGAACACATCGCTGAGGTTGTGTCCCGCGTCGGAAAGCAGTCCGAGCGAGTTGCAGCTCCAGCCCAGACCCGCCTCTACAAACACGAACAGGAGGTTGAGCGCTATGGCCAGCACGTACACCCCGCGCAGGGATTCGGCAGGCTCGAAATGATGGTGGTGGTGATGGTGGTCCATGGTGTTGTTTTTTATTTGTACGTAACTGTTGCCCTTTGGGGTGTGCACACATTATTATAATACGTGAGCGGCGGCTACTCCAGCAGCAGGTTTTCCATTTGGCGCAGGAAGTATTTTTTCCATTCGGCAAGCATTTCGCGAAATTCGTCGTCGTTCATCCTGAACCACGAGACATACAGGTTTTTCGTCAGGAAAGGGAACGTTATAAGGCCATAGAACGTGGTGAACATCACATAATAAGGCACTTTGCGTATTTTGCCTTCGGCCATTTCGGCGGCCAGGGCGTCGCGTATCAGCGAGAACACCTTGTCGAGGTGCAAGGTGCGTGCCGTATCGATAAGGTGGTCTACATCGCGCTGAATCTCGCTCATCACAAAGCGCGGCATCGAGGGATTTTCGGCAAACATGCCGAAGTATTCGTCGGCCACTAGCCCGAGACGCTCCATGAGCGGCAAATCGCTACGCATTATCTCCTGCAAACGCGGCACGAGACTCTCGACAATCGTCCCGAACACGGCCTGGAACATGACATCCTTGTTAGCAAAATAGTAATGCAGCGTGGAGCGCTTTACTCCCGTTTCGGAAGCTATGTCGCTCATCGTCGTTTCGGCGAAGCCTTTCTCGGTAAACAGGCGGCGCGCCGTATCTATCATTTGCAGCTCCTGGCTGCTGTACTTGCCGTTGTTCACTTTTCCTGCCTTATGTTGTCGATAAAAAGAAGCAAGCGGTTTACGATGTTCACGTCGCTCACCGAGCTGTCGAAATCGAGTGAAAGAATGTTCATTGAAGGGAACATCGACTTGATTTTCTTCTCTATTCCCTTTTCGATGATATGGTTGGCTATGCAGCCGAACGGTTGCAGGCTCACCACGTGGTTTATCCCGTGGGCGGCATACGTTGCCATTTCGCCCGAGATGAGCCAGCCCTCGCCAAACTGCGCGTTGAGCGTTATAAGTCCCGAAGCGCGCTCGGCCTTCTCGCGTATGTCGTCGAAAGGCATGAAATAGCGGAAACCGCTGCACGCCTCGTTGAACCGGGCTATCTTTTTCGACACCATGCGGTAAAACACGTCCACGAGCCACGCGGGAATACGCTTGCGCTCAAGGTAGGAACGCTCCTTGGTGCGAAGATTCACGAAGCTCTGGGTGAAGAAGTCGGTTATAAGCGGCGGCACGACCTCGAGATTCTTGTTTATGAGCCAATCGGTAACATTTTTCTGGGCAAAAGGGTTGAATTCGAGGAATATCTCTCCCACCACGCCAACTTTGGGAACGTCCTTGTCAAGGCAAACCTCGTTGAAACGCAATGCAGCTTCGGCCACAAGCGGAAGCAACTCCTTCGGACGGTTGGCTTCGATTATCGGTTTGGCGCGGTCGAGGTATTCGTCGCGCAGGGCTGCGGCCTTGCCTTTGACGCACTCGCGTGCCACGGTGGCATAGTAAAGTTTGGCAATCGAATCGCTGTATAGCATTGTTGCCAGCGCCACGGGGATGAGCTTGCGCCACGGTATGTCGAACCCGGGCTGCTCGTTGGCTATTCCGCTGCCGAAAGAAAAGGAGACCACGGGCGTATTCTTGTACCCGTTTGCAAGGAGCGCCCGCTTTATAAGTGCTATGTAGTTGCTGGCACGGCACTGTCCGCCAGTCTGCGTGATTATCACGGCTGTCTCGTCGGGATTATACTTTCCGCTCTTGAATGCCTTAACCACGTCGCCCACTATGAGCGTTGCGGGATAGCACACCTCGTTGTTGGAATATTTCAAACCCAAGTCGCACGATTCCTCGTCGCTCATCGGCAGATTTTCCACGTCGAAGCCTGCCACTTTCATGGCTGAGGGAATGAGCGGCGAAAGGAACGGGGTAAAGAAAGGCGCTATGAGCTTACGGCGACGCTCGGCTTTCGTAAACACGGGCGTAGTTTCAAACGCCTCTTCACTGCTGCGCCCTTCGCCCTGAAGACCGAGGCCGATACTCTCTACCAACGAACGCACGCGCAGCTTTATAGAGCCAACGTTGCTCACGTCGTCGATTTTAAGGAGCGTGAGGTTTTTGTGGTAGCGCTCGAGCGTGGCGCGCACTTCGTTTACAAGAAAAGCGTCGGGCCCGCAACCGAACGAAGTAAGCTGCATGAACTGTACGTCTTGCCCTTGCGCACCTACCCACTTGGCTGCTTTCATTATCCTGTTGGGATATGCCCATTGTGAAAGGTATATAGTGTCGGCTATCGAAATGTTCTCGCTCCTTACAATGTCGTCAGTGATAACGTAAACGCCCATGGCGGCCCCCATGTCCGACACTTTATGCTGTATGAGCGGGTCGGTGTGATACGGGCGTCCGGCAAGCATAATCACAAGTCTTTTCTTCTTGCGTGCCTCGGCCAAAACGGCGCGGTTATACGCGGCCAGGGAAGATTCGTATGAAGCCTGTTGCTGCAATGCCTCGGCAAATGCTTTCCGCAAAGTGTTTTCCTTTACGCCAAGAGCCTGCAAATAATTGCGGCATTGCTTGTACAGCAGTTTCTCGTCCTTG
>URSZ01000068.1 GCA_900550635.1 uncultured Prevotella sp.
ATATCTCGAAGAGTTGGATAGCGGTATGCCGGATGAGAACCGCTTGCAGGAAATGCTTTCTTTCCTGGAGACAGAGCTGTGGTGTTTGCGTCCTGAAGGAGGTGATTTGTCGGGTATAGAACTGGCTGATTATTTGTATTGCAAGTTCAACCGACCTTTGCGTGTATGCGGAATGGTAAAGAATGTAGGTGAGGCCGGTGGTGGTCCGTTCCTTGCTTATAATAACGACGGAACGGTTTCTCCTCAAATATTGGAAAGTTCGCAAATAAATCTTGATGATGACTTTAACAGCAAGATGTTTGAGAATGGAACGCACTTTAATCCGGTAGATTTGGTTTGTGCAACAAAAGATTATAAAGGAAACAAATTCGATTTGAAAAAGTTTGTAGATCCTTCAACGGGCTTCATCTCGCATAAGTCGAAGAATGGCAAGGAACTTAAAGCCTTAGAACTTCCCGGGCTTTGGAATGGAGCTATGAGTGACTGGAACACTGCCTTTCTGGAAGTACCACTTTCAACGTTTAATCCGGTAAAGACTGTGAACGATTTGCTTCGCCTGCAGCACCAGTGATGTCATTAGTCTGAATCAGATGTATCAGTATAAGTACCCTCATTATTCTATTACTGCCGATTGTGTGGTTTTTGGTCGCAATGAAGCGGAAGGTAAGGTTTGTTTGCTTTTGGTTGAAAGGAAAAATAACCCTTACAAAGGTTGTTGGGCTTTTCCAGGAGGTTTTATGAATCCCGACGAAACCGCTGAACAGTGTGCCTCGCGAGAACTTTTTGAAGAAACGTCTTTGCGTGTAGACGATTGGCAGCAAATAGGAGCTTTTTCAGATGTCGGACGAGACCCAAGGGAACGTGTCGTTACAGTTGCATTTTATGCTTTTGTTGATTTAAACAGTATAGGTATGGTCGTAGGACACGACGACGCAAGTTGTGCCAAATGGTTTGATATTAATGACTTGCCGGACTTGGCTTTCGACCATGCTGAGATACTTGCGCAGGCAATGAAGCAGACCGGCCTACGTAGCGAAAATTGTGCTCAAAAAACGGGAAAAGAGGCGTAAAATAAGAAAACTGTTTTTCAACTTTTTATGTTCCTATAGGAGCAAATAAAAAATATGTCTGACATAATTTGAATTATGTCAGACATATTTTAAAATACAAGGCACATATTTTTTGCGGGTTGAAAACCGGTAGAAAATATACGGACAAATTCAGTAATTGTACAGGAACTCGTCAGAATAGTAAAGCACCCGGAAGTAAAAGTCTACCGGGTGCTTCGTTGTTATTGTAATTATTTTTTACAGGTTCTGGTTTAGCGTTGCTACGTCATCAAGATACTTTGTAATCAATTTGTCATCTGGTGAATAGTTTACAAGGTCGCCTGCCAGATATTGGTCATAGGCAGCCATATCGATTAATCCGTGTCCGGAGAGGTTGAAAAGAAGAACTTTTTTCTCTCCAGTGAGTTTGCATTTCTCAGCTTCGCGTATTGTGGCTGCAATTGCGTGGCATGATTCGGGAGCAGGTACAATGCCCTCGTGGCGGGCAAACAGTATTCCTGCGTGGAAAGATTCTGTTTGCTTTATGTCCATGCCTTTCATAAGGCCGTCTTTCATAAGTTGCGAAATAATTACGCCCGCACCGTGATACCTCAACCCGCCTGCGTGTATGTTTGCAGGTTGGAAATTGTGACCAATTGTATACATAGGCATGAGTGGGGTATAACCGCTCTCGTCTCCGAAATCGTAGCTGAATTTCCCGCGCGTGAGTTTGGGGCATGCTTCAGGTTCTGCAGCAATAAATTCTGTTTTCTTGCCTTCGAGTATATTGTGCCTCATGAACGGGAATGCAAGTCCGCTGAAATTAGAACCTCCGCCGAAGCAGGCTATTATCGTGTCGGGATATTCGCCTGCCATTTCCATCTGTTTTTCTGCTTCAAGTCCTATTACCGTTTGGTGCAGAGACACATGATTGAGCACAGAGCCTAAAGCATATTTGCAGTTGGGGGTAGTCATTGCCAACTCTATGGCTTCAGATATTGCAGTTCCTAAGGAACCGTTGCAGTGGGGGTCTTTTGTCAGTATGTCTTTACCTGCGCGGGTCGACATTGAAGGACTGGCCGTAACCTGTGCGCCGAACGTCTCCATCATGCTTCGGCGGTAAGGCTTCTGCTCATAGCTGATTTTTACCATATATACTGCTAATTCCAGCTCAAATGCCTTGCAAGCGTATGAAAGGGCCGTACCCCACTGGCCTGCGCCTGTCTCGGTTGTAACATTTGTTACTCCCTGCTTTTTGCAATAATAGGCTTGTGCTAATGCCGAGTTGAGTTTGTGCGAACCCACCGGGCTTACACTTTCATTTTTGAAATATATATGTGCAGGCGTGTCGAGTGCTTTTTCAAGGCCGTATGCGCGTACCAAAGGAGTGCAACGGTAATACTTGTACATGTCTCGCACCTCTTCGGGTATGTCTATCCAAGGGTCTGTTTGGTTCAGTTCCTGCTGTGAGCAGGCTTCATTGAAAATTGGATACAGGTCTTCCGGCGTAAGTGCTTTGTGTGTAGCAGGGTGCAGGAAAGGCAAAGGCTTATTTTTCATGTCTGCCTGGATGTTGTACCACTGTGTTGGGATTTCGGATTCAGGCAGGATAAATCTTTTTATTTTGTCGCTCATTATAATAATGTATTTAATTTGTCATTTGACACACAAATGTAGCAATTCTTTTGCTAAATGAATAAAATGTTCTTCGAAAAACGTAAATATGTATAAAAACATAACGTTTCTCCGATACAAAGGAGAATACGTTTGTTGTATGTGTTGTGTGTTATTATACGCTTGTCAGTACTTTTGCGAATGCTTCTTGCGAGGAATCAAGATAGTTTAGTTGGTATGGTTCAATTTTAAGTGAAAAAGTACCTCTTATGTTTTTCAAATCGAAATATTTGCATATTATGCTGGATAGATTGTATGACAGTCTGTCGCCTTTCTTTATCAAAGCATAACAGCATTTTTGCAAAAGTTGTTCGTTGTCCTGCAAATGTTTCAGGTTTTCGAACAGTGAATAGTATGCCGCTACGGTTGTGCAGCGCAACAGGTAGCGTAGCCGCTCGATACCTTGGCTTACATTGAACATGTTGAACAGGGCATTGAATTCGTCGTGCGACTGCAATACTTCAGCCATGGCCGTAAGGAACTTGTCACGGTCAATAGACATGTTGTTCTTGCACACAGTTTCGGCATATTCAATAAGGCACGGTTCCGATATTGAGATTTTTCCGGCCCGATATTGTGTTACGGCGGCTTTAAGGCATGTTCCGAGGAATGCCTTGGGGCGGAAAAGTGACAAGTGAGAGAATATTTCCCAGAAATCGTTGCCGGAAAAGCGTAACATTATGTCTTCGCACAGTATATGTCCCGCGCTGCGGAAATCGGCGTTACTTAGCGACAGCAGGTATGTATCAAGTTCGTCCCACGATTTCTGTTCTATTAGTGTGCCGAGCTTTCGTGCAACTACCGGATTGGTTCTGCGTTCGTTAATCATTTTTTAAAACCAAAAGGCATACGTTTTCTACGTGTTGGGTTTGCGGAAACATATCCACCGGCTGTATGGCTTCTACTTTATAAAGCGGATCGAGCAGAGCAATGTCGCGCGCTTGAGTAGCAGGGTTGCAGCTTACATAGACAATGCGCTTGGCTTTAGTTTCCATTATTGTGGTTATCACATCCTTGTGCATGCCTGCGCGTGGCGGGTCGGTAATGATTACGTCGGGCACGCCATTCTCTTTTACAAACTGCGGAGTGAGGATTTCACGCATGTCTCCGGCAAGGAACATAGCGTTATCGATGTTGTTGATACTGGCATTTACTTTTGCGTCTTCTATAGCCTCAGGCACATACTCAATGCCTATTACCTTGCGGGAGCGGCGTGCTACAAAATTTGCTATCGTTCCTGTTCCCGTGTAAAGGTCATAAACCAGTTCTTTACCTGTAAGGTTGGCAAAATTCCGTGCTACATCGTATAGTTTCAGCGCTTGTAGTGAGTTTGTCTGGAAAAAGCTTTTAGGACCAATTTTGAAGCGAAGGCCTTCCATTTCCTCGTATATGCAGTCGCGTCCGCTGAATGTCTTTACTTCAAGGTCGCCGAACGTATCGTTGCATTTTAGATTGTTTACATAAAGCAATGATGTCAGATTGGGGAAGGATTGTTTAAGATGTTCCATCAGCCCCATTGCTTTAGCTTCTTCAGAGGGGGAGTCGTAATGGAACTGTACGAGCAACATTGTTTCACCAATGGTACTGTTTCTAACCATGATGTTGCGCAGCAGTCCTTCTTGTTTTCTTATGTCGAAGAAAACAAGACCGTTGTCCGTCGCGTAGCGGCGTATGTCGTTGCGCAGCTCGTTTTGGATGTTGTCCATAAGTAGGCATTCGTCAATGTCTATAATTTTGTCGAAAGCTCCAGGGACGTGAAATCCTACGGCATTCATGTTGTCATAGGTAACATCGGCAGCTATTTCTTCCTTTGTAAGCCAACGTTTGTTCGAGAATCCGAACTCAAGTTTGTTGCGGTATTCTTTTGTGGCGTTACTGCCTATGATTGGAAGAATTGGAGGCAAGTCCACTTTGGCTATGCGCTGCAGTGCGTCTTCAACAATCTTTTGTTTCCATTTGAGTTGCTCCCTGTAGTCGAGGTTTTGCCAACGGCAGCCTCCGCATATACCGAAGTATTTGCAGAAAGGTTCGCTGCGGTCAGTGCTGTATTCGTGAAATTTCACAGCTATACCTTCGCAGTATTTGTTTTTTTTGCGCGTAACCTGTATGTCGGCCACATCGCCCGGCACTACGTAAGGCACGAACACCACCATTTCGCCAACTCTGGCAACAGCCCGCCCTTCGGCGGCTATTCCTGTTATGGTAACGTTTTCAAATATAGGCAGAGGTTTGTTTTTCCTACTCATGGTTTATGCGTTTTCAAATTACAAAGATAGCGTTTTTTAAGTTATCGTGGGGCGGAACGGGTTTTAACTATTGTAAACGGAATTACGGGGTTGCGAAAGGAGAGTTTACGTATGGGGTAGGAGCAAATAAAAAATAGGTCGGACATATTTCGAAATATGTGCCTTGAATTTTAAAATATGTCCGACCTTTTTTCGGGCTGTTGAAAAGTGCTTGTGGAGAGGCCTTTAGGTGTTGCCGTTTCGTACCGCAGGATTTTAACATTTTGCACCAAGTTGCTTGCCGTAATGTCAATTATCCGTGCGGTGATGAAGTAGGTAGTATTCCTGTTCGGTGTAAGGAAAAAATATGTCCGGCCTGTTTTAAAACAAGTCGGACATAGATTAAAATTCGTCAGGGAGTTTTTTCAAGAGGTCTTTACCGATACAGACATTAAAAAGAACCGTGTTTCATTTTAAGTAATAACGATAGCTTTACTGTACGATGATTTTGCTGGCAGCCCGCTTTTTCTGTCCGGCACGCACATCAATAATGTGTATGCCCGGTTGCAGGCTGAAGACGTATTCGTCTTTCTTGGCAATGTGTCTCATCTCGAGCACTCCGCTTGTGTCGTATATTTGTATGCGGTCGTTCTCTCTTAATCCGCTAATGCGTACCCTGCGATTGTCGAGCAGTTCAATTTTCACACCTGTAGCTTCTACGGAGTTGGCTCCGCTGCTAATAAAACGCAGTGTAAAGCGGTTGTCGGTATTGGTGTTCTCCTCTTGGTTGAAAATATAGTTTGTTGTTTTGAGGTCTACTGTTTTTCCGGTTTTGTGGTCGGTTAGTTCAACAGTCTGGTAATTTTCATTATTAAGCGCTTCGAATTCGTAGCTGTCAGCTTTCGAAGCAGTGAAGCCTATCGTAACTACTTCTTCCTCACTTACTGCCGACAGGAGAGAGTAGCGTGCACTGTTGCGTACTGCATATAGCTGCGGTTTGCCGGACGTGCTCATCCATTTCACTCCGTCGCCCGAAATATCGAAGTCGGAGCGGGATTCTTCGGCCGGAACGGCGTTGAGTTCCAGTATGTCATCGGCTTCAGCGGCGTCACCGCCTTCGTTGTTCGCGTTAACAGCCTTCAAGGCTATGGCCAGGTTCTGCGTTGAAGCATAGGCCGTGCCTTCTCTGTCGGAAAGAGGAGTAATGTTGACGGTTTCATTGTCTTTCAGGGTGGCTGTCTGTGTAAACACGGCGTCGAAAGCCGGTATGTGTCCGTTGTTGCCTTCGGTGTTGACAGTAACGTATGAGCCGCCGTTGGCGTAACCGTAAATAACGCGCCCGTATTCCATGTCGTTGTAGTTCAATGCGCAAAGGAACGGCGAGCCGAATAGGTTCCAGCTCATGTTTTCTTTATGCGTGAACTTGTTGCCTGTTGGTTCGTCCGAAGACCAGGGGTCGTTGAAATTGTACTTGGCCAGTTGCACGGATTTGGCGTTTCCGTTTTCTTCGTAGCTGTTGCCGTACAGGCGTAATGTCTTGTCGTTTTCGGTAGTGTTCTCTACGAGTACTCCTTCAGTGTTCCCGAAAGTAATCTGGTTGTCTTGCGTCCAGGCTATTCCGTCGGTTTCATCGAACTTGTAATCGTAGCCGGCTCTGGTGCGTCCGCTGTAACGCTTGAACGTCAAGCCGTCCGCGTTTTCCTTTAGGATAACATTGAATGGCGCTACGAACATGTTTGCGTCATTGGCTTTTACATCGCGTTCTATGGCAAAGTTGTCAAGTGATATGTGGTTGCCGCAGCCGCGTAATCCGGCTTGATGTTCCAGGAGCAGGAAACCGGGATTAAACGCGTTTGCGTCGTTATAAACCAATGTTCCGTCGTCAGCTTTTTCTATTTTCAACTCATTTCCGCGTCGAACGTAAACCACCGATTTGCCTATGGGTTTGTCGGTCGTGGTAATAGTGTCATTGGATATTATATTCCATGTTTCGAAACATCCATTGTCGACGGCGTTGCGGATACGTGCGTTGCCAATAAGGTCACGGCTGTGTCTTACCATCTTTATGCATTCAAGCGTCGGGCTTTCATTGCCTGCGTCTATATAGTCCGACGTTTCCATAAGCTGGTGATTCCAGTATTCGTCGGTTACATATTGGTTAGCAGTGGAATTACCAATGTTGTTCTCACTTCCTGCAGCAACATTTTTAGTGCTGCCTGTTGCAGTAACGTTAATGGCTTTGACGCTCTGGACATCTCCTGTTACAAGTGAATTGTAAAGTATTCCGTCGGCTTGTCCGTTTGCACCGTTGTTTATGATTGAAGTGGAGAGGTATCCGTTGTTAACCGTGGCGGTGTTGTCTATTTCAAAACCATCTACAGTGCTTTCTGCAGCAAGTGTAACGCTGTTTAGGGTAGAGCGGTTGTTTGATTCGAGCAATCCCTTGCGTTTGCTAAGTAAGTCGCTTACGATATTCTCAGTTTCGGTAGATGTGCTCGTTTCATCGTTCATCGTGCCATAGACGTAAGTGTTGTCAAGCTGCACACGAATGTTTCCGTCGTTGTTGTAGTTGCTGTGAACAAATACATAGCCTTTTTCTTCATCATGTGTTGCAGCATATATTCCGGCCAAATCTATTGCACCTTGCAGGTCGTTCAAAGCTGTTGCCCAACTGTTGCCGTCAAGGTCGCCGGTAAGGTCGGCTTTTACGTATATGATAGGTTGCAATGCGGCTTCGTATTCGTATGCACCAACATCGATAGTGCCGTCTACCAGTCGAGCATTGTTTGCAAGGTCCTTTTCGTTGTCGAGTGTAGCAACGTGTTTTGTATAGTAGTCATTGCCGCCTTGATTGAGCAATGTCATGCTCGGACGTATGCGGTAGTCGCGACTGTAAATATCCGTGTTGTCCGGGTCGATGAAGTTCGGACCTTGTTTTATGTCCGTATTATCTGTTCCTGCAGCGATATTCTTATTATTATTGCCGTCGGGCAGGTTCTGTGTGCCGTTGTTCCACGAAACGGAGTTGTACATTCCGTATCCGGTGCCTGTAACATCTGTGCTGTTATTAGCAAACGTGGCGTTTACAACGGTGACTTTATCGTTTGCGTCTGCAAGGCCTGTTCCTCCGTCCGCAAAGAGTGTGTTGGCTATAAGTATCGGTCCGTTGTTACCGTTTTCTACTTGAAGGCCGTTGCCTTTGTTACCACGGAACGCCAGTTGCTTTATCGTGATTTCACCACCGGAACTGTTTGCATGCATACCTGTGCCGCCGTTCGGATTCTTGTTTATGAATGTAAATCCATCGATGCTTACAGGTTTGTTGGCTGTAGTTGCAATGTCCATTAAAATCTTAGTGGTATTGACTTTATTTTCCTGCGTAGTAATAATGGTTGGCTGGCTGAAATCCTGCAAACCCGATTCGTTGTAAGAACCTTTTATGGTTAGCGATGTTCCAAAATCAGTGCTGCTTAATGATACCGGGAATGCAACTTGTGCAGATAACAATGATGAAGTATAGCTGCCGGCTTTAACAAGTACGGCTTTGTTTTTGCTTTCTCCACCATCGGGGTTTGCCAAAGCTACGAGGGCACCGCGCAGGTCGGACGTTGCGTTGCTCCAACTTGTTCCGTCAGCAAGTCCGCTTTCGGATGTAGCAACATATATGGTATCCATGTTTGAGAATTTGGGGTTGTATTGATATTCGTAAACTCCTATGTCTATCGGTTTGTTTGCTTGTGTGCCGTCTTCGTTGCGTGGCCCGGCGTAGCGCATATAGCCTTCACCCATGTACTGTTCCTTGTAATCGGTCAGACCGGGCTCTTCCCACCAGTTATCGTATGCACCGCTAATGGATGAATCATCGGCAGCTTGCACTCCGTCGCCGGCATCGGTCAGTATTGAAATCGCAATGGGATTCCAGCAGTTGTAAGCGTCGTTGCCTGCAACGCCTGCAACGGTAGCTGGCCTTGTAAAGCGCGGGCCGTTTACATCGGAATTGTCGGTAGATAGCTTTATATTGGTGTCGTTGTAATCATCGGATAGGTCTAAAACATCACTTGCACTATGGGTAATTTGTGTATTTGATTCATCGGTTTGAGGAATGTTCTCGCCTGTTGCTACATTGCCCCACATAAGTGTGTTTGTTATGGAGTTTTTACCGTTGTGATGATAAATTACGGCGTTGCTATGTGCTTTGTTGAGGGCAAAAGTGTTGTTCATCAGAGAAACGGTTGGCACGTAACTTGTAATTACTCCATCGGCAAAGTTCGTACCTATAGCACCGCCTTGTCCCGAGGTCTCGTTGTTTACCCATAGGGTGTTGACTGCGTAAAGGGCTGCATAAGTTGCAGGTGAATTTGAAACACCGGCTACGTAAACCGCCCCGCCTCTTGGCAACTGGGTGGCTTCTTCCGGTTGTGGATCGTTTACAGTACCGTTACCTGCAAATATGGAGTTTATTACGGTCAGCCTTGCGTCGCGCATGTAAATTGCGCCACCTCTGACGGCAAGATTGTTTACGAAACGGCAACGGTTTACAAGATATGACACACCGTTGGAGTATACTCCGCCTCCGCGGCCGATTTCGTCCTTGTCTTTAACATTGCTGAGAATGTTTGAAGTCTCACCGTTGGTAACGGTAATTCCGTCTATTACGATAGGATTGACTTGGGTTGTTGGATTGGCACCGTCGTTCGAGAAAACAACGTGGTAAGCATTCTTTGCTCCGGTAGAGACGTTGATGTTTCCTGAGAGTATGGTTTGGTATGCCAGTTCCCAAGGTTCCTTTATATTGTTCTGGTTAAAGTCGGAATACTCACGGTTTTCCAAAATATTGTCAATTTCCCCATTGCAAACAAGAGTGTCGGAAACATTCGGAATATTTGTTATGTAGCTTTGGTCTTCGGCTTTTGAAGAGTATAATTCCTCTCCGCTGAATCCACCGTAAATGCTTACACCCTGTGGCACTATGAATGAATTGAGACGTTGGTCTGCGGGCAGTGTTGGGCTGGTTCTTTGCAGCACAGGCTTGTATGTTCCGCCGGCCATAAGAATCTCGAATTTGGTATCATTGTTTGCCACTCCGTTATTGCGGACGACGCGTATATATTCCAGTGCGCGTTCCAGTTTTGTTAAAGGAGTGTAGAAAGAGCGTCCGATATATTCATTCATGTCAGCGTCGTCGGGTAGCATTGTTTCTGTGCCTTGCGACACAAAAATGCGGGTAATTAACTTGTTAGTCGGAAGCGTTCCGCCTTCAAACGCATAAGCTCCTGCGTCTACGCGTTCTATGCCGTTTTGCTCGCGCGCAATATACTGCATGTCGGCCGGTGATATACCCAATGCAGAAACCAATGCTGTTTGGTATTCGGCCTTCATACCGCTTTTTATCAGCAGTGAGTAAGCCTTTAGAATGCGTTCCTCGTTTGCGAAATAGCTGTCGGCGCTTTCCATTTTAGTGTTCTCGAAGTTGGATGGCAACTCGAAGGTTTCTACGAATGAATAGTTGAAAGGATAGTATTCCTGTATTTCGCTTTCAAGGTGTTTATGCCATATCTCGTCTTCAAACGTAGATGTTATTTCGCCGCTTATGTTCTTGTCCGACGGGGCAGTGTTTTTCCAAATAACTGCGTTGAGGCTCATTAAAGCTCCACCTTCCATGTACACGCCTCCGCCAACAGATGTAGCTTCGTTGTCGGTAATAGTGCAAGAAACCATGTGAGAGCGGTTCGAGGACGTTACGCCTGTAGCATTTGCGTAAATACCACCGCCTTCTTCTGCCGTGTTACCAATAATAGCCGTTCCCGACACGGTAGCCCCGGGCAGCAGGTAAAGTCCACCGCCTTCTACGGCCTGGCAGTCACGTACTACGCAGTTGCGTACATGTCCCCAAGACGGAACTATTGCACCGCCGCCACGTATGTTGTTTCCTGTATTTGTCATGGCTGTGGCCTTTCCGTCGGTCAGGTAAATGCCGTCGATGATTGTTTTCTTGTCTTCGCCTTGCCAACTTTCCGGCTTTTCGCCGAATGTTACGGTGTGATAACCGTTTATATCCGGTTCGTCCAACGAATTGCTTAATGCAATAGCCGACAGAACCGTCTTATATGTCATAGGTTTGCGGTTTGCGTCGCTCCAGTCATTTGATTCATCGTTGTAGCCGCCCATAAGCGTTACGCCATAAGGTATGGTGTAGGTATAGCTTTGCGGGTCATTCGGATTTTCAAGTGTGTTTGCATGGTAAACGAACGAAGCGCCGTTATAACCTGCAACTTTCACTACTACGTTCATGGCCGGATGTGCAATGGCAGTTTCGCCGGCATGGGTCAGTATGGTTTGCAGTTTCATTGCGCAAGCAGCATTGTCTATCGAGCCGCCGCTTCGTATTCCGTTTCCGTTTTGGGTTACATAATATACGAGGCTGTTCGTCTCGTTGTCTGTTTCGTATGCTATATTTGTCTCGTTCTCGCTCTCGTAAGCACCTATGTCGACAGCACAATCCTTTATACGGTCGGTAAAGTCAACGTCGGTCGAGGGCAATTCGATTTCGTTCCCCAGGTAGTCTTTGCCCATTTCTTCCGTACCGTTGTTCAAGCACCATGTTCCGGCTGCCAGACGGTAATTGTTTTCTTGTTGCGCATTGGATGAAGCAAAGGGGGATGACAGGCTCGTTCCTATTTGCGAGTTTTGTATTTTGGCTTGCACAGCATCGTCCAAAGTTTGACTTGTTTGTACGTAGCAGTACCACGCCCCGTTGAAATTATTGGTGTTTGAAACACCTATTGCGCGGTTCTGGTTTCCGTAAAAAATTGTGTTATACAATTTCAACGTTGTCTGTGTGCCCGAAGACGCGGTCCACTGGTGCAGGCCGCCCGTGCCGCCAGATTTGTTGTATGCTACGGTATTGTTGTAGAACATGGCGTCTTCAATGAATATACCTCCTCCATTACTTTTTGCATAGTTGTTTGCTACCATGGTGTTATAGCTCGTGCCGAGAATCATGTACATTCCGCCTCCATAACTCTCGTTTGAACTGTTAACGTTGTTGAGCACAAAGCAATTTATTACGCTGCTGTTGTTACCGTCACAGTAAATACCAGCCCCACGGCCTGCGTTGTTGTGCGCGTTG
>URSZ01000069.1 GCA_900550635.1 uncultured Prevotella sp.
CGATAGTAAACGTTTCGGACAGCGCCGTAGGGTTAGGAAATCTTTCGTCGTGGGAAAACGTGATGTACAGGGTATATTACTTCGACGGAAGCAAATGGGTTGAGACCGGCTACAAGACAAAGGGAAAAGAAGCGGGGAGCAACTTGGCATATTTAACCGGTATAGCCATACCGAAAGGTCGCAGCCTTATGTTTTCGGTGCCGTTGCAAAGTGTGCCCTCAAATCAAACTGTGAAAACTCGGTACAAGGTAATGTTCAAGGCCGACGGTAAGGAATATTCATTCGGCTTTGAAGTGTAGAAGCCGCGCCGGCTTAATACAATAAGGTTTCCCCCGGTTTTGCGACTTTGTTTAGGGTGTTGCGCCGCATTATTTGCCAGGACACAAGGGTTGGTCGGCTTTTGTCTGCATTTTCCGGCACGGTTTTCAAGCGGTTTCAGAAGGCGCAAAAAATATGTCCGACATATTTTGAATTATGTCAGACATATTTTAAAATATCTCTGAGATATTTTTTCTTTTCTCAGAATGGTATTTAAAAAACTGTGTTTCAGTTTTCAATTTTCAGCACCCGAAACAGACATGTTTCCGGCAATTTTCCGTGCCATAAGTTTCACTGTCTATTATGAGGCTACGGCTTTTTAGCTTGTTTTATTCGTTGGCCGGAGTCTTTTTGCCGAATTCAGGGTCTATCTTCACGAAGTACGATACTATGGCCGTAATAGCGCAAAGTATGCTTACGAGTATGAAGAAGTATGTGTAGCCAATTGTTTCCTGCAGCCAGCCGGCAACCATTCCGGGCAACATCATGCCGAGCGCCATGAATGCCGTGCAAATGGCGTAGTGGGCCGTCTTGCTGTTGCCGCGCGAATAATATATAAGGAACAGCATGTATGCGGTGAATCCGAATCCATAGCCCAACTGTTCCAGGAAAATCAGTACGTTTACAATTAGCAGGCTTTCCGGCTGTGCCATGCTCATGTACACGTACACGAGGTCGGGTATCGAAATGCTGCACACCATTGGCCAGAGCCAGCGCTTCAATCCGCCACGCGAGGCGGCTATTCCCCCGAGAATGCCGCCTATGGTCAAGCCTATCACACCTACTGTGCCCTGGGTGAAGCCGAGTTCGGCGGTAGACAGCCCGAGCCCGCCAACAGAGCGTTTGTCGATAAGGAACAGCGGGCATATTTTTACAAGCAATGCTTCGGGCAGGCGGTAAAGCAGCATGAACGCAATCGATATGACGGCATAGGGTTTGCGGAAGAAGGTAATGAAAGTGTTTAGGAAATCTCTGCCCACATCGGCAACTTTAGTGCCGGCCGGGCGGTCGGACGTGGGGCGGGGAAGTATGAACTTATGATACAGGAACAGGGCGATGAACAGGCCAGCCACGGCGTAGAATGTAAGACTCCAGGCGTATGCCACCTTGCGCGTGTAAAGTTCCAGGAATCCGGCAACGGCTATAAGCAATCCTTGTCCGAAAATAGTGGCAATCCGGTAGAACGTTGAGCGTATGCCCACGAAAAGTGCCTGGTCGTGAGTGTCGAGCCCGAGCATGTAGAACCCGTCGGCTGCAATGTCGTGCGTGGCGCTGCTGAATGCTATAAGCCAAAAGAATGCTAATGTTGCCTGTATCGTGGGACTTGTGTTCAGTGTGAACGCTATACCGGCAAGAGCCGCGCCTATCAGTAATTGCATTGCCCATATCCACCAGCGTTTGGTCTTAATCAAATCGACAAGCGGGCTCCAGAATGGCTTTATCACCCATGGCAGATAGAGCCAACTGGTATATAGTGCCGCGTCGGTGTTGGAAACTCCGAGACGTTTGTACATTACTACGGCTATTGTCATGACTATGACATAAGGAATGCCTTCGGCAAAATATAATGACGGAATCCATGCCCATGGCGATACCCGCTTAGGGCTTCTTGTTGCTTTAATCATAAAGTTTGGTTATTTCGGAGTTTTTATAGTAGTGTTTCAATATGGTTTTGTAGTCGTAATTCTTTGCCGCCATAACGGCCGCTCCAATCTGGCACATGCCAACGCCGTGTCCCCAGCCGGCGCCGGTGATTTTGAAGCGTGCGGGAATGCCTTCGTCGGATATTTCAAGAGGCGTAACTGTAAAGGCGGAGCTCATAAGGTGAGTAGGGGATAGTGCGCGGCGTATTTCGAGTTCTTTGCCGATTGTAACGCAACGTCTTGTTCCGCATATGTGCAATGTTATAAGACGTCCGCTTGCGCCCCTTTTGCCAGGGGTAATACTTTTTATTTTGCCGAAGTCGGTGTTCAGTTTGCGTGATATCAATGTTGCAAGTTCGTCTTGTGTGTAAACAACTTCCCAGCGGTAGAAGTCTTTGGTCTCGAAGTCGTAATCGTTAAGCACTTGCGACAGGATATCTTTGTCGTGCGTGTTGCAGAATGATTCAGGCGACGAACTTATCCATTTTTCTGCTTCTTTTTCATCGGCGAGGTTCGGGAACAGGCAGCCGTTCATGCTGTCGGGGCAGTCGCGAACAGGGGACAGGTATTCCTCGTCGTGTTCGTCCCAGCACGACGAGAATCTTTCGGATACTCCGCCGCAGCACTTTGAAAAGCGTGCGTCGCACACAGCACCGTTATGCGTTAGGACTTCACCGCACGTGGATAGTACTGCCTCGCGCACAGTTTGTGACTGCGCCCGCGTTATGCCCTCGTATCTTTGGCAATGGTCGTCGGCGCAAACGTCGAAGTTCGTGTGAGCGTCGTTTTCATACCATTTTATGATTTGTTCGTGGTTTGAATCCTGCGACGCACCGTGCGCGTGGTTTGCTGAGCCCATTGGTTTGCCGTTTATGCGTGATAAAAGTATTCTTACAAGCCAGCTTCTTGATACTACAGCCTGTGAACGAAGATATTCCAGCGAAGAAGTCGCGCTCATCTCGCTTGAAATCACGCTTACAAGGTAGTCTTCGATGTTTATATGGTTTATGGCCGTAAGTTCATCGCCTTCAGGAATGATTTTCAGAGTGCCGCAAAATGTTTCCTGCTCCTTGCGCTCCCAATGGAACTGCTTTCCTATGGTAACGTCTTTGAGCGTGAATGTTGCTTCCTTGTCCATGGGAACAAGCTCTATTGTGTTTGCTGTTTTGCCATGCCAAAGAATCTTTCCTTCGTGTGCGGTTGCTGTCTGCTCCCCTGTAAATGGTTCGTTGCCGTCCGAGAAAGTTCCGTTAAGGCTGAAAGAAATCCTCTTGTCGCTCATAATCCCGACGTTTACGTAGCGCGGGACTTTTATGTCGCAGGTGTTGCGCATTTTGTCAGTGGATAATGATTTTACTTAGTTGCTGTGCGATTTCTTCAAACTCCTGTTCCGAAACAGTTACTTCCTTTAATATGGAAATTGCTTTTTCGGGCGTTAATTTGTCAAAATCCTCCTTTCGCGGGGTTATCAAAAGGCCGCACATATCCACAGCGCCCGGGCTTACGAGCAGTTGTTCTTCGCCTTGTGCGAAATAGCATTCCGGTCTCAATTTCTTACGCAGGAATATTACGGAAGTTATTTTGCCGTTGTCGTTCCATGCAATCACGTTCAATGGAAATTCCGCACTGCCTTTTACATTCTTGAGAATAAGAGACAAAAGTTGAAACAATCCCTTGTTAATGGCACCGGACTCTGAAATTATCGCAAGTGCCGGGCAGGCATAGTTCGTTATTCCGTAGATACTGCCGCTTTTGCCGTGATATTTGCAGTTGTATATCTCTTTCAGTTTCCGGGAATATGTGTCCCAGTTCTTTTCGATAGGCATTACGCCGCGCAGGCCGGCCTGGAAATGCAAATGGTCTGGCGCGGAGGCGCCCGAAGTCGGGCCGTTGTAGAATACAGTAAAGTCTTTCAGCGCCTTTGCCAAGTCGACAAGTGTGTCGTAATGCCCTGCGATGGATTGAGGTTTGTGGAAGCGTGAGGCTATTACGAGGTGGCAGGGCAGTATTGGGAACGGGTTTACGAGTATGTTGTAAGTTCCGTAAACCGGCAGGCTGATTTGTTGGGCAGGTCTGTTCTTCTCGCAAAGGAAACAAGGACGTTTGCTAATGGAGCGTTTGTCAACTTTTGCGCCCGTCGATACAATTCGCGCGGGATTGAATTGCGCTGCAATGTAAGTGTTGCCAAATGGCAGCTCTTTCGTTTCAACGTCGTTAAGTTTCTCGAACCGTTCGGCCACTTCTTTCCATTTGCCGAGTTGTTTGTTGAAGAAATTTATTGTTCCGCGCTGTGTGGCACGGTGCTGCCACGCTCGGTTGAGCTTTTGGCGTTGTAATATCTCGTTTGCGCGCAAGCTGTTTTTGTAGGCGTTGTTCTTGTTTATTTTTTCCTGTGATAAAGCCGCGTCGGAGTTGCCTTCCCAGCGGCGGCACAGATAGACAACATCGAATATGCGCGCGATGTAGTATTCGCGTGAAAATACAAGCCCGAGTGCGTAATCTTCGCCGTAAGAAGTGTTTGGCACACCCATTTTTCTCAGCAGCGGCGTGTAGAATGCGCGCGGCGCGCCAAGGCCGTTTATGCGAAGCGCGTTGTTGCGCCCGTTTTCTGGGGTCCATTCCTTGTGGTCTATCACGCCCGGCGGAAGGGTTTCCAGCTTGAAGTTCACCATGCGGTAGCTACCTATAACCATAGCCGCATTTGTGCGACGGAACTTGTTCACTATCAGTTGCAGTGTGTTTTCGTCGGCATACAGGTCGTCGCTGTCGAGCTGCACGGCAAAGCGTCCGCATTTCTTGCTTTTTGCGGCCAGTTCCCAGCACCCTCCTATGCCGAGGTCAGTGCGCCGTGGTATGATGTGCACAAGGCGTTTGTCTTTTTTCAGGCTATTGAGTATCTCTGTTGTGCCGTCGGTGGAGTGGTTGTCTACAACAATGACGTTGAACGGAAAGTTCGTCTTTTGCGAAAGCGCGCTTTCCACGGCGTCCTTCACCGTGCGTGCGCGGTTGCGCACAGGTATTATCACCGAGGCCTCCGTGTCGAACTCCTCTTTTGAGAAATCCACGCGCTTTTCCTCGTAAGGGGGAATGAAAGCGTTTATCTTTATAAGGTATTGCGAGAATGCGTATTCCATTTCCATCTGGCGCCTACGGTTGCGTGGGTCTACGTAGTCGAACTGCTTTTGCCCGCTCAGCCTTAGGTCGGTTTCTATTTCTTCATACAGGTATTCGTTTATGTGCACAATGGGTGCGCTAATGCTTGCCCACAGCCTGAAATAGTAGAATCCGGCATAGCGGTATTGTTCCTTGGCGGGTGAAGCCAAATATTCTCCCAATGCTTTTGTACTAATTAATAACAACGAGCCGAAATCGAAGTCGTCTGTCACACTGCCCGAAGTGTAGTCTATGAGCGGGTGCTCCTCTGTGGCTCCGTTTTTCACGTCGTAATGGTCGGCATATACTATAGCGGCTTTTGTGCGTTCGGCAGTTTCTATAAGTTTTGTCAGGGCATTCGAAGCAAGTTTTAACGATGACGCTTTCTTGAACCACAGTATATAAGGTGTGGAGGTATGTTTGTACATTTTTTCCAAGGTCTCTGTAGACTCAGGGGCTTTGGTGGTGATGATGTGTTTTTTCTCAGGTTCGCGGCTGTTTAATTGGTCGGCTGTGTTGCTCTCGTTTTTTGTTTTTATTAGGTATACGGGTTTGTTATAGCCGTTTGCTTGCAATTCAGCTGCGGTTTGCGCAGCGGTTTCAGGTGCGGACGAAAGTATGTAGCACCTTATCTTCTCGTCAATCATATTTTATATCAATGTGCAAGGTTAAATTGTTTTCTTGAAACAAAAATAATGTTTTCGGTTGAAATGGCCTAATGCAAGCATACATGTATGTCCCGCTTTTGTCTAATATTGCTTTTTCTTTTTAGACGGTATTATGTATAGAGGTAGTAAGTCGCTTTTTATCTTAGTGCGGTTCTTGTGTCGGGTGTCGTTTTTGAATATACGGAATCTAAATTATGCTCAGCCTTTTTTGTGCTGTAAAAAATATGTCTGACATATTTTGAAATAGGTCAGACATATTTTAAAATATCTCAGAGATAATTTTTATTTGCTTTTAGGCAGGCGAAACGTTAAGATATATAGGGCGGAATAATTACCGGACAAATGAAGAGTAAAATCGTGTCTCGATAAAAATCTCTTATTGACTGTACAATTTTGGCATTTTGCAGAATAATCAATAACTTTGCAAATAATAAGTAAGAAACTGTGCGCAAAAATGAACAAGATACTTGTAAAAGAACGATTTTCAGAAAAAGTATATAAACTGGTTGTAGAAGCTCCTCTTATAGCACGTGCACGCAAAGCAGGAAACTTTGTAATAATACGTACCGACCAGGAAGGAGAGCGAATACCTCTTACTATTGCAACGGCAGACAAGGAAAAGGGAACCATAACCCTCGTAGTGCAAGCCGTAGGGTACTCAACCATAAAGCTCTGCAATATGAATGTAGGCGATTCGCTTGCCGACATTGTGGGACCGTTAGGAAAGCCTACAGACATTCAGAACTTCGGTACAGTTGTGTGTGCCGGCGGCGGAGTGGGCGTAGCACCGATGCTGCCAATTGTCGAGGCACTTAAAAAGGCCGGCAATAAGGTTATTTCAGTCCTGGCCGGAAGAACAAAGGAACTTATAATCCTTGAAGAACAAATACGCGAACATTCCGACGAGGTAATAATAATGACCGACGACGGCTCATACGGAAACAAAGGCCTTGTTACAGAAGGAATAGAAAGCGTAATAAAAAGAGAAAAGGTAGACAAGTGCTTTGCCATTGGCCCTGCCATTATGATGAAATTCGTATGCCTTCTTACAAAGAAATACGGAATACCCACAGACGTGTCGCTCAATACTATTATGGTTGACGGTACAGGAATGTGCGGCGCATGCCGAATAACTGTAGGAGGCAAGACAAAGTTCGTTTGCATTGACGGACCTGAGTTCGACGGGCACGAAGTAGACTTCGATGAGATGTTGCAACGAATGGGAGCATATCGCGAAGCAGAACAGGAAGAAATAAAACTCCTTGGGGAAGAGGAAGCCGAAGGACGCGATGCCGAATGGCGCGTGAATTTGCGCAAGTCTGTCAAACCGAAGGAACGAATGCAAATAGAAAGGGTAGAAATGCCGGAGCTACCGCCTTCATACAGGGCGCATAGCCTGTATGAGGAAGTAAACCGCGGATTGTCGAAAGAGCAGGCCATGACCGAAGCAAGCCGTTGTTTGGATTGCGCCAATCCGGGTTGCATAAAAGGCTGCCCGGTAAGTATCGACATACCGGGATTTATAAAAAACATAGAACGTGGCGACATTTTGAAAGCAGCGCGCATTCTCAAAGAGACAAGTGCACTGCCTGCTGTATGCGGCCGCGTATGTCCTCAGGAAAAGCAATGCGAAGCACAGTGTATACATTTGAAAACCGGCGGTAAAGCCGTCGCAATAGGATACCTTGAGCGCTTCGCAGCCGATTTTGAACGCGAAAGCGGGCACGCGGCATTACCTGTATGCCAGCCAAGTAATGGAATAAAGGTTGCGGTTATAGGTTCCGGCCCAGCGTCGCTTTCATTTGCTGGCGATATGGCAAAACTCGGCTATAAGGTAACCGTGTTCGAGGCTTTGCACGAAATTGGAGGCGTATTGAAATATGGTATTCCTGAATTCCGATTGCCGAACAAAATAGTAGATGCAGAACTTGACAACCTAAGAAAACTCGGAGTAGAGTTCATAAAAGACTGCATTGTAGGGAAGACAATAAAGATAGAAGAACTCGAGGAACAAGGTTACAAGGCTTTCTTTGTAGGAAGTGGAGCCGGCCTGCCGAGGTTCATGGGGATACCCGGAGAGAATCATATAAACATCCTTTCTTCCAATGAATATTTGACACGTGTAAATCTTATGGGTGCGTCGAACAAAGAAAATGCTACTCCTATTGTATATGGCAAACACGTTGCCGTAATAGGGGGAGGAAATACCGCAATGGACTCCGTAAGAACGGCTTTGCGGCTGGGAGCAGAAAGTGCAACCATAATATACCGGCGTTCTGAAGAGGAAATGCCCGCGCGTATTGAAGAAGTAAAGCATGCCAAAGAAGAAGGCGTGAAGTTTCTTACTCTCCACAATCCAATAGAATATCTGGCCGACGAGAAAGGAAAGGTATGTAAGGTAAGGCTGCAGAAAATGGAGCTTGGCGAACCGGATGCTTCCGGCCGTAGAAGCCCTGTGCCTATAGAAGGTGCCATCGATACGCTTGATGTGGACCTCGTTATAGTAAGTATCGGAGTTATGCCCAACCCAATAATACCTACATCGGTAAAAGGATTGGAAATAAGCAAGAAGGGTACAATTGTCGTGGACGAAAAAATGTGCTCTTCCAAACGAAATCTTTACGCCGGCGGCGATATAGTACGCGGCGGAGCAACCGTGATATTAGCAATGGGTGACGGGCGAAAAGCAGCAAAAATGGCTGACGAAGCATTGAGAAACGCAAAGTAAAGGCAGTACAACTGTACGTAGCCAAATTTAATATAACAACAAGCAACCGATGATTCCGGTACAATTCATCACAAACTCATCCGAAAGATATACACACGAGCAAAGTGCTGCGCTGGCATTGCAAGGCGGTTGCAAGTGGATTCAGCTGCGTATGAAAGACAGCCCGGCGGAAGAGAAAAAAGAAGTAGCCATAAACGTATTGAAATTGTGCAAAGAGCATGACGCAGTCCTTATAATAGATGATGATGTGGAATTGGCCAAGGAAATCAGCGCCGACGGTGTGCATTTGGGAAAGAAAGACATGCCCGTAAGCGAAGCCAGGCAAATCTTAGGACAGGGCATGATTATTGGAGCTACAGCCAATACTTTTGAAGACATTGTAATAGCAAAACAATCCGGTGCCGACTACATAGGATTGGGTCCTTTCCGGTTTACGACCACAAAGAAAGGATTGTCGCCTATTTTGGGGCTTGACGGATATAAAACAATAATGAAAAAAATGGACGAGGCTTCTATAGATATACCTGTAGTAGCTATCGGCGGAATAACAAAAGAAGATGTGCCCCAAATAATCCGTACCGGTGTTAACGGTATAGCCATAAGCGGGGCGGTTCTTCGTGCCGAAGACGGTGCGAAAGAAATGGAATCATTCCTTAATATAACAATAGAATAAGACATGGACAACAAGATAAAAATCTCTTATCCCTCATCTGAAAAAGTTTATATTCCCGGTAACATACATAAAGACATAAAAGTGGCCATGCGCCGCGTAAAACTGACTCCTACGGTAAGTATAGTAAACGGAGAGAAAAAAATTAAGGAAAACAGTCCGGTTTATGTATATGATACCAGCGGACCGTTCAGCGACCCGAACGCAGAAATAGATTTGAAAAAAGGCCTTCCACGGTTGCGTGAAGAATGGATCTCCCGACGCAATGACACGGAGCAACTTCCCGGTCTAACATCCGAATACGGGAGGGAACGGCTGGCCGACAAGAGTCTTGACAGCTTGCGCTTCGAACATATACGTATGCCATTGCGGGCAAAAGAAGGACATCAGGTGTCGCAGATGTATTATGCTAAAAAAGGCATAATAACAGCCGAAATGGAATATGTCGCAATTCGCGAGAATATGAATTGCAAGGAACTCGGAATAGATACGCACATTACGCCCGAGTTCGTAAGGGACGAGATAGCTGCCGGGCGCGCTGTATTGCCAGCCAACATAAACCATCCCGAAGCGGAACCGATGATAATCGGCCGTAACTTCCTCGTAAAAATAAATACCAATATAGGAAATTCTGCCACTACTTCAAGCATTCAGGAAGAAGTTGAGAAAGCGGTATACAGTTGCAAACTTGGCGGCGACACGCTCATGGATTTGTCCACCGGCGCAAACATACACGAAACGCGCGAGTGGATAATACGCAACTGCCCTGTTCCTGTGGGCAGCGTGCCCATTTACCAGGCCATGGAAAAGGTGAAAGGCAAGGCATACGACTTGTCGTGGGACATTTACCGCGACACGCTCATAGAGCAGTGCGAACAAGGCGTGG
This sequence comes from uncultured Prevotella sp., assembly GCA_900550635.1. Taxonomy (GTDB): domain Bacteria; phylum Bacteroidota; class Bacteroidia; order Bacteroidales; family Bacteroidaceae; genus UBA6398. The sequence goes on from URSZ01000069.1 coordinate 10,067, forward strand.
ACTATTTTACCATACACTGCGGAATAAGGCGAAAGAACATAGGGCTTTCGGCCAACCGTCTTTGCGGTATGGTAAGCCGCGGCGGCAGCATTATATCCAAGTGGTGCATTGACCATGACAAGGAAAGTTTCCTCTACGAACATTTCGACGATATTTGCGATATTCTCGCCAAGTACGACGTGGCAATATCATTGGGCGACGGTCTGCGCCCCGGCTGCATAAAGGACGCCAACGATGCCGCACAGTTTGCGGAGCTCGACACCATGGGCGAACTTGTGGAACGCGCGTGGGCAAAGAATGTGCAGGCTTTCATCGAAGGCCCAGGACATGTGCCGATGAACAAGATTCAGGAAAATGTACAGCGTCAGATAGAAAAATGCCACGAAGCACCGTTCTATACCCTCGGTCCGCTTGTTACCGATATAGCTCCCGGTTACGACCATATAACGAGCGCTATCGGTGCGGCGCAGATAGGTTGGTACGGTACGGCCATGCTTTGCTATGTAACACCCAAGGAACACCTCGGGCTGCCAAACAAGGAAGACGTGCGCGAGGGCGTAGTGGCATACAAGATAGCCGCACATGCCGCCGACCTTGCCAAAGGACACCCTGCAGCACAGATTCGTGATGACGCATTGAGCAAGGCGCGCTATGAGTTCCGCTGGAAAGACCAGTTCAACTTGAGTCTTGACCCCGACCGTGCCTTGGAATATTTCAAGGAAAACAGCAAAGACGACAAGAATTACTGCACCATGTGCGGACCTAACTTCTGCGCCATGCGTATAAGCCACGACGTGAACGATTGTGCGCTTTGACGGTACAGGTTTCGCCGGTAGAAAAACAAATAAGCCGTATTCAATGAATACGGCTTATTTTGTTGCGGAAAGAGAGGGATTCAAACCCCCGGTACGGACAAAGCCGTACAGCGGATTTCGAGTCCGCCCCGTTCGATCACTCCGGCATCTTTCCTTTAACGGCTGCAAAGATAGCAACTTTTTTAAATCCCGCAAAACATAAAGCGTTTTTTCAATGCAATGGCAGGTATTCCTCACGGCCGGCGGGCAAGATGTACGTAAAATAAAAAACTCGGTCGCTAAACGGCTGCGGATGAATAAATATTACGGCACAGAAAAAACAAGGTCGGACTTTTTTGAAAATTCAAGGCACAAATTTCGAAATATGTCCGACCTATTTTAAAATTTCTCGGACATATTTTTCGACGAAAAAGGAGCTCTGATTTTCAAGAGGTTACAAAAGCACGTTTTTTGCTGTAAATTGAATAAAAGCGGGAACGTAAATGCATGTTTATGCGCGCGGGGAATGCTGGGAATGAGAGCGTTGTGCATTTATGCCGCAAGTGCATGTGGTGCAGGCTTCTATGCCGATAAACGGTTGGTATCAGGGGATTTTTAGTACTTTTGCACCATATTTATTACAGAGGTGAAAAAGTTATTGTTTGCGGCCGCTCTTGCGGTTACGCTGTGCGCATGTGGCAATACGTCGAAGAATGACAATATCCTCAAAAAGGCCGAAGCCTTGTTGGACAATCGCCCCGATTCGGCCCAGATGATATTGGAAACGTTGTATCCGTATTCCCGATTGAACGATGGACAGAAGGCCCGTTGCGGTGTTTTGCTTGCCGAGGCACGGCTGGGGCAGGACAAGTCCTTTGCTTCCGACAGTCTGTTGGACAACAGTATGGCTTATTATGAAAACAGCGGTGATACGTCGTCCTTGTTGCTGTCTTACCGCCTGGCGGCGCACCGGGCAAAGTGGCGCGGGCGGCAGGATTCCATGGCGTATTACCTTGAAAAGGCGGTG
>URSZ01000070.1 GCA_900550635.1 uncultured Prevotella sp.
AACGGCAAGTACTACTGCTTCGTTACCGTGAGCAACAAGGAAAAAGGCATATTGCGCGGAACAACCATATTGCGCTCCGACAACGGTCCCGCAGGGCCTTACCACACCATTATACCCGACGTAAAGCTGCACATCACGCCGTTCGGAATGCAGTGCCTCGACGGCGCGCTCTACGTTGACGAGAAAAACGACCCGTGGGTGGTTTTCTGCGTTGAATGGAACGGACCGAACGTAAAGGACAAGGTAGGAGAGATATGGTGCCAGCGGCTTAACAAAGACCTGACCAAAGCCATAGGCGCGCCGCAGCGGCTCTTTGCGGCCAACGAGGCGGAATGGCCCATGCGCATAGGCGAGGGCGGAATGATAACCGACGCGTCATTTGTGTGGCGTGACAAGGAAAGCGGCAACCTGCTCATGCTGTGGTCGAGCTTCTCGCCAAAATACTCCATCGGACAGTCAATTTCAAAATCGGGAAGCATACTCGGCCCGTGGGAACACGAAAAAGAACCGGTATTCAAAAACAACGGTGGCCACCAAATGGTTTTCGAAGACCTCGAAGGCAACCTGAAAATCTCTTTCCACTCGCCAAACGAGGGCGGAAGCCACCTCGTCATAAAAGACCTGAAGATAAAGGACGGCAAGTTCCTGCCGATAGAATAAGCAACGCAAAGCCCTGCCCCGTGCAGGGCTTTTTCATACCCGCCCGGCAAAGCGTCCGCGTAAAGCCCGACATCATGCAACGCCGGCCGCCGCCAAGCAACATGCCCGTGCGGAACCGGAAGCGCCTGTTAGGATTCTTTTCCCTCGCCGGGGCATGCGTGGCGGAAATGTTAAACCCAAAACGGTCATTAGGCGATTATGTATTAACGTCAAGCGCGGCCCCTTCGCCAACTTACGCACTTCTGCCGTCATCTGTCTTCCCTCCCGGCTTCGCCGTAGCCCGCTACGCCTTCAGCCGGGCGTAAAGCTATCCGCCAGGCACAAGCACGCAATTTGACGAAGCCTAACGACCGATTTAGGTTTAAGAATGCCGTTTGTTTTGCGGTAAACACGTTATAATATGGCAATACCCGTTTGGCGGAATCCATTTATGGTTCGAACGTCAGAGCAGGGCATTGCCTTGGTATAGTGAATCGTTTTTTACATCCGGTCGGTGCGTTGCAGCAGATAGTGGTCGAACAACACCATTGCCGCCATGGCCTCTACGATAGGCACAGCCCTTGGCACGACGCACGGGTCGTGCCGCCCGCGTGCCTTTATTATGGTGGGATTCCCGGAGATGTCTACTGTCTTTTGCTCTGTTTTCAGTGTGGGAACGGGCTTGAATGCCACGCGGAAAGTTATGTCCATGCCGTTGGAGATTCCGCCCTGCACTCCACCGCTGTGGTTTGTTGCAGTGGCTATTCCTCCCCTTCCGTCGGGGATGAAAGCGTCGTTATAATCAGACCCCGATTTTTCTGCGGCGGCAAACCCGTCGCCTATTTCGAATCCGCGTGCCGCATTAATCGACATTTCGGCTGCTGCAAGGTCGGAATGCAGTTTTCCGAACACGGGGCTTCCCAATCCTACAGGGCAGCCGCGCACAACGCAGTCAACCACTCCGCCTACGGTGTCGCCATTGGCCAGCGCCTGCCTTACGGCGGCTTCCATCCTATCAGCCGTGTTGGCGTCGGGGCAGCGCACGGCGTTTGATTCCACTTCCTCTTCTGTACAGAAACGGTATCCGCCCGAAAGACATACACCTCCTATGCGCGAAGTATAGGCCCGTATCTCCACGCCCAGGCTGCGGAGGGCGGTTTTTGCGAAAGCACCGGCTACAACGCGCGCTATCGTCTCGCGTGCGCTTTGTCTTCCGCCGCCACGGTAGTCGCGCAGGCCATATTTCTTGAAATAAGTGTAATCGGCATGCGAGGGGCGGAACAGGTCTTTCATCTCGCTGTAATCCTGTGAGCGCTGGTTTTCGTTGCGTACCTCGAAGCCTATAGGCATTCCGGTTGTCACGCCTTCGAACACGCCCGAGAGAATCTCCACGCGGTCGCTCTCCTTGCGCGGCGTGCTTATTGCGCTCTGTCCGGGGCGGCGGCGGTCGAGTTCCTTTTGTATGAAGGTTTCGTCAATGCGTATGCCTGCCGGCATTCCGTCTATAACGCCGCCTACTGCCGTGCCGTGGCTTTCGCCGTAAGATGTAAGGCGGAATATGTGTCCTGTTGTATTCATTGTGTTGCGTTTTTGTTTACATTTTGTCGGCAAGAGACTTCAGGCGTTCTATAAGTTCGTTGCCGAGCGCGGTTTTATCTTCTATGTGCTTGCACACCATCTTTACGAATGCGTCGCTTTCGAATTCTCCACGCACCTGCTCGAAATCGAAGTCGCGCTGTTCCGTGGAGCCGTCAACGCCGAAGCCTATGCGCGATACCATTGAGAACTCCTTGCGCGCGTCGTCGTACAGCATACGGTCCAATGCCACGACAGATTCGTTCCACTTTTTCACGATACCGATTATGTCTTCGGGAGTCAGCTGCTCGTATGTCTTGCCGTACCACCGCGGCATTACATCGCACACCCACGTCCATTCCATGTCGTAATAACGTTTGTGCATGTCGCGGAAAAATGCTTCGGTTTCTTCGAGCGTGTATCCGGGAGTGCTTACTATGTGGTCTATCTCATTGCTTACGGCCTGTTTTGGCACAATCAGTCCCAGCAGGTCAATCCATTCGCCTTGGCCGAGGCTGTCGGTAGGCTTCATGCGTCTGTGCAAATCGTCGATGTCGGCAAATGCGCCGCCTTCGAGCCTTTTTATTATGGAGTTGCCCATGAATTTATGCACAGCAAGCGTATAAAGGTTTATTCCTTTCTCGAGTGAATGGTTTTTTATCGTAGTGCTTTGGAACGAATAGGTTTCGGATGTTTCGCCCGAGGTCTTTTTCAATCCCTGCAAGGTATTTATGCCTTGCAGCATTTTTTGTATGGTGTACGGGCTGAGCAGGTTGAAGTTAATACAGTCGAGCTTGTTCGGGTCTTTGCGCTTGTCTCTTCTTGGCCATTTTTGCGCGTCGCGTATTGTTCCCACGCTTTTGAGATTTGCGCCCGGAACGAGGTATGATTTACTGCCGTGTTCTATAAGATATGAGAAAGGCATGCCCGATGTGTCGGGGTGGTTTACGTGACGTCCCATGATGAGCGAGAATGCTCCTATCTTTGCGGGCCAAAGTATATACGAGTCGCTCGTCGTCTTGGAGCCGCGCTCCACCACGCCCTGGTGTATCGGCCCGAGCTTGTACATGTGGTTGCTTTGGTTAGAGCCGCTTCCGGCGTTGAGGAACGAGAACATTCCGGCTATCAGAAGGCTCGACTTGTGCATGGTAACTGTATAGGGGCCGGCCAGTATTGCGCAGGCTTCTCCGTTTTCTCCCTGACAGTTGCTGAAGAAAAGCGAGTCGTGTGCCGAGAACAGGTGTGCAAGGTGGCAGGCCTGCCCTATGAAGCAGCGCGACATTACCACCCCGTCGCTGACGTATGCCCCCGAGCTTATGATGAAATCCTCTGCGGTTACGTTGGGTCCTATGTACACCGGGGCTTCGGCATTGCTGTTCACCGTACCGTTGTCCAACCTTGAGGCTCCGTCGATACGGCAACGGTCGCCAATGCATACGTTACGGATGGTGCCGGTGTTTATTATATATACGCCGTTGCCTATGTGTGCGCGGTTGCTTTTCAGTGCGGATGAATATTCCCTTATCATCGTGCGCAGCCGTTCCGTAAGGTCGGGGCGGTGGCGGTACATGGCTATTATATATGCCAGTTGGGCTGATAGACGGTTGTAGATAGGAACTTCGCGTCCGCCCGTCTCATTCAGCACCGATACATCGGTGTTGTTCCCGAAGGTGCTTTCGCCTTCGGTAAGCATTAGGTTTACGTTCTGTATGTAGCAGTCGCTGCCTATGTTGTAGTTTGCTATGTAGTTGGGTATGTTTTCGATTAGCGTGTTGTTGCCTACGGTGCAGTTGTGCAGCATTACGTGGTGCAGGCCCGCTTTCTTCTTTAATCCTCCCGGCAGCAGGATGTCTTTTTCAAAAACTCCCAGTGTTATGTCTCCCGAGAAGCGTGCGTGTGAAATGTTCGCGGTTGTGAAACCCTCGGCCACTCTGATTTTCGACCAGTCTTCGGCTTGGCAGAACTGGGCGGACAGCCTGGCTATCTCGTCGGCGTCCAGGTTACGGTAGTTTGTCATAGAATCGAAATTTGCATATAAAAAGAAAAAACGCAATGCCTTATCCTTATGCAGGACAGTTAAGCATTGATTACGGTTTAAGGGGCAAAATTAGTTAAACCTGCCCGAATACCTTTGTTTCAATCAAAAATAATGTAACCTTTCTGAATGTTATTCTCTTTGGTCATTCGCGCAGCCAGGCGTTCTGTATCTCGCCTATGTACATGTGGTGCAGCCCGCCGTGCCCCTCGCCGTACCAGCGCCCGAGCAGGCTTTTGTCGATGAAGCAGCTTTCCTTTATGGTGTCGGTGTACAGTTTGCGGCATTCCAGGCTCAGGCGCGACTGCTCGTACAGCACGTTGCCCTGTTCAGTAAATACGGGTCTTAGTCCGGTAGCTGCAATCTTGTCGATGTCGCGCCCCGACTTGGAGCCGCATATCTTGTGAATGTCCTTGTTTTCGTATCCGAGGAACGAAAGTGTGAAACATTCGCTTCGTTCCATGAATTCGAACGTGTACCGTTCGGGGCGTATGAACACGAAAGCCACGGGCGTGCCCCAGAGTTCGCCTGTGCCGCCCCAGCTTGCCGTCATGGTGTTGAACTTGTCCTTGCTTCCGGCCGTAACGAGCATCCATTCCTTCGATATGGCCTCGAAAAAATTGTCGTTCAAATCTTTTAATTCTACTTTTCTCATCTTTTCGTGTTTTGTTTTGCTACCGTAAAATTACAACGATTCGGCGCAACGGCAAAGCACTGCACACCGAAAAACGCCTGCGGCTTTGCGCCACTTACGTGGGAACGGACAAATGCGCCGGCGCGGAAGATAAAACTGGTATAGGATATTTATTCGCGAATCTGGTTATTCTTCCATTTTCGGGGCGATAAAAACGGCTCGTGTAAACCCCGCTTAAAATGCGCATTTTCAGCGCCGCAAAAATATGTCTGAGATAATTTAAAATATGTGCCTTGTATTTTAAAATATGTCAGACATATTTTTTGTTTGCTCGAACGCGTGTTTCGCACATCCCGAAACGAGTGCTTTTTTACGGTGAATATTCATTCATTGCCGGCAGGCGGTGTGGCGTATTAAAATAATGAGTGCCGAACGGAATGACATATTGGCAACTGTTCTTGATAATGGCGTAAAAACAAATGCACGTTTTTGTTTAAAGTGTGTCATTTTGCCATAAAAAAGCACGAATTTTGATTAAAACAGTAGTACGGGTTTGTTTTTTAGCTAAAAAGGAACTATTTTTGCGAATTGAGGCGGTGCATTATCCAACATGCGTCCGCAACGCAGATATAACAATTATGAGTACCGAAATGAAAATAAAATTGCGCAGCTCCTTTTCAACCGAAGGAAGAAGAATGGCGGGAGCTCGTGCTTTGTGGGTTGCCAACGGAATGAAGAAAGAACAGTTCGGCAAGCCTATCATAGCCATTGCAAACTCGTTCACACAGTTCGTGCCTGGGCATACGCACCTGCACGAGGCGGGGCAGCTCGTTAAAAAGGAAATAGAAAAACTTGGCTGCTATGCCGCAGAGTTCAACACAATAGCCATTGACGACGGAATAGCCATGGGGCACGACGGAATGCTGTATTCCCTGCCTTCGCGCGACATCATTGCCGACTCGGTGGAGTACATGGTGAACGCGCACAAGGCCGACGCGCTCGTGTGCATAAGCAACTGCGACAAGATAACGCCGGGAATGCTCATGGCCGCAATGAGGCTTAACATACCCACCGTTTTCGTTTCGGGAGGCCCTATGGAGGCCGGACACTGGAAAGGCGAAAACATCGACCTTATAACAACCATGGTGAAAGGGGCCGACCCGAGTGTGACGCAGGATGAGCTCGACGAGATAGAGCGGCGCGCCTGCCCCGGCTGCGGCTGCTGCTCGGGCATGTTCACGGCAAATTCGATGAACTCGCTCACCGAAGCGATAGGTCTCTCGCTGCCCGGCAACGGAACTATCCTGGCTTCGCACAAGAACAGGCTGCAACTCTTCAAGGACGCGGCCGCATTGATAGTGAAGAACGCAATGAAATATTACGGCGAGGGCGACGAAAGCGTGCTGCCCCGCAGCATAGCCACAAGGCAGGCGTTCCTCAACGCCATGTCACTCGACATAGCTATGGGCGGCTCGACAAACACGGTGCTGCACCTGTTGGCCGTGGCAAACGAAGGCGAAGTGGACTTCAAAATGGCCGACATCGACAGTCTGAGCCGCAAAGTGCCATGCCTTTGCAAACTCGCGCCCAATACGCAGAAATACTCTGTGGAAAACTGCAACCGCGCCGGCGGAATACTCGGTATAATGGGAGAACTGGCAAAAGGCGGGTTGCTCGACCTTACTGCAAGGCGTGTGGACGGAACTACCCTCGGCGAAGCCATAAGCAAGTACAACATCTGCACATCCAGCCTCGACCCCGAAGCAGAACGCATATACCGAAGTGCACCGGGTGGTAAGTTCACTACCGTAATGGGTTCGCAGGACAGTACGTGGGAAACGCTTGACACCGACCGTGCCGGCGGCTGCATACGCGACATCGAGCACGCATATTCCAAAGACGGCGGTCTGGCAGTGCTCTTCGGCAATATCGCAAAAGACGGCTGCGTAGTGAAGACAGCCGGCGTGGACGAGTCTATCTGGCACTTCGAAGGCCCGGCCAAGGTGTTCGATTCGCAGGAAGACGCTTGCGAAGGCATACTCGGAGGAAAAGTGAAAAGCGGCGATGTCGTGGTGATAACACACGAAGGCCCGAAAGGCGGACCGGGAATGCAGGAAATGCTTTATCCCACGTCGTACATCAAGAGTATGCACCTCGGCAAGGAATGCGCCCTTATTACCGACGGACGCTTCAGCGGCGGAACGTCGGGGTTGAGCATTGGACACATATCGCCCGAAGCTGCTTCGGGAGGTGCCATAGGAAAAGTAACCGACGGAGACATAATAGTAATAGACATACCCTCGCGCTCGATAAATGTACGTTTGAGCGACGAAGAACTGGCCGCGCGCCCGCAAGTGCCGCTGCGCCGTAAACGCACGGTGTCGAAGGCCTTGAAAGCCTACGCTTCGATGGTAAGCTCGGCCGACAAGGGCGGTGTGCGTATACTTAAAAACGAAGAATGATGACAAATAAACTGATGACAGGGGCCGAAATCCTTATGCGTTCGCTTATCGACCAGGGCGTGACAACCTTGTTCGGCTATCCCGGCGGAGCAATAATGCCGGTTTACGACGCATTATATAAATACAAGGATAAAGAACTTAACCATATTCTCGTTCGACATGAGCAAGGTGCGGCACATGCGGCACAGGGCTACGCGCGAATAAGCGGGAAAGTTGGTGTGGCGCTCGTAACAAGCGGCCCAGGCGCAACGAATACAATAACCGGACTGGCCGACGCCATGATGGACAGCACGCCTATCGTAGTTATAACGGGACAGGTGGGCCGCACGGCCTTGGGCAGCGACGCTTTCCAGGAATGCGACGTCGTTGACCTTGCACAGCCAATATCAAAATGGGCCTATCAGATACGTAGTGCCGAAAAGATAGCCTGGGCAGTAAGCAGGGCTTTCTATATTGCAAGGAGCGGACGCCCAGGGCCGGTTGTACTGGATTTTGCGAAAAACGCGCAAACCGAAATGGCAGAGTACGAGCCGCGCAATATAAATTATATACGCAGCTACGAGCCTGTGCCTCCTACGGATAAGGAATCTGTAATAAAAGCAGCAGAACTTATAAATGAAGCAAAGAAGCCGCTCGTTCTTGTGGGGCAAGGAGTGGAACTCGGCAACGCTCAACGAGAGGTGAGAGAGTTCATAGAGAAAGCCGACGCACCGGCAGGTTGTACATTGCTCGGGCTTTCGGCCCTGCCTTCCAACCATCCGTTGAACGTAGGTATGCTTGGCATGCACGGAAGTTATGCTGCCAACGTGAAGACTCAGGAATGCGACCTGCTCATAGCGATAGGTATGCGTTTCGACGACAGGATAACCGGAAACTTGAAAACTTACGCTTGCAGCGCAAAGAAAATACATTTCGACATCGACCCGTCGGAAATAAACAAGAACGTGGAAGTCGACATTGCCGTCCTTGGAGATTGCAAGGAAACTATTCCTGCCGTAACGGCTCTGCTTAAACAAGGCAACCGTAAAGCTTGGCGCGAAAGTTTCAAGGCTTTCGACAAACTTGAAGACGATAAGGTAATACAACCCGAAGTGTACCCCAAAGAAGGTCCGTTGCGAATGGGCGAGGTAGTTCATAAGGTTTCCGAAGCTACCAACAACGAAGCAATTCTCGTAACCGACGTAGGGCAGAATCAAATGATAGCTGCGCGTTATTTCAAGTTCAAGAAAAACCGCAGCATAGTAACATCGGGCGGAATGGGAACCATGGGTTTCGGCCTTCCTGCCGCTATAGGAGCTACGTTTGCCGCGCCCGACCGCACAGTCTGCATGTTCTGTGGCGACGGCGGCCTGCAGATGACAATAGAGGAACTGGGAACTATAATGGAGCAGCGCAGCCCCGTGAAGATAATCCTGCTTAATAATAACTACCTGGGCAATGTGCGCCAGTGGCAGGCCATGTTCTTCGAAAGGAGATATTCATTTACTCCGATGATGAATCCCGACTATGAAAAGATAGCCGAGGCATACAACATTCCCTCCCGCACGGTAACCGAGCGGGAAGACCTTGACGACGCAATACGCGAAATGCTCGAAACCGACGGGCCGTTCCTCTTGCAGGCTGCTGTTATGGAACAGGACAACGTGCTGCCGATGTGCAGCCCGGGACACGACGTTGACGATATGCTTCTCGAACTATAATCTGCAGGACAACAGGTTTACTAATCAAAACAACAACATGGAAAGAGACGACACACTGTATACTCTTATAATATTCTCGGAAAACCTGCCCGGTGTGCTTAATCATATAACTACTGTATTCACCCGCAGGCAGATAAACATAGAAAGCCTTAACGTTTCGGCGTCGAGCATTGAAGGCTTGCACAGGTACACAATCACCTGCTACGCCACCGAATGTCTGATAAAGAAAATAACCAAGCAGATAGAAAAGATAATCGACGTGGTTTCGGCCAGCTATTTCAAGGAAAACGAAATATTCACGCTTGAAACGGCGCTTTACAAGCTGTCTACGCCATCGGTGCTCGAAAACCGTGAAATATCAAAGGTAATACGCACGTTCGGGGCCAAGTTCGTAGAAGTGAACGCAACGTATTCCATTGTGACAATGGAAGGAATCACAGAGGAAATCACAAATCTGTACAAACACCTCAAAGTGCTCGACTGCATATTGCAGTTTGTACACTCCGGCTCAATTGCTGTCACCAAAAGCCGCCGCGAATTTGTCAGTGAGTTCATAGCCAGCCGCAACCGCAAGCGTTTCGGCCTGGAAGAGTAGAAATCCAGACAGGCGTACATACGGTAAAAGAACAATGAGCAACGAAATATCAAAATCAGAAAAATTCAAATACACAGTAGAGCCTTTCCAGGAGGATTTCACCGGGCGTCTTTCGTGGCACATGCTCGGAAGCCGCATTCTCTCCACTGCAAGCCTCCACGCCAACAGCCGCGGCTTCGGCATGGAGCAGTTGCTGCCGCAGAAGTTGGCGTGGGTAGTTTCGCGCCTTGCTATCGAGATGGACGAAATGCCGCGGGCGGGCGAGGAATACACCATCGAAACATGGATACGCTGCATATACCGCACTTTCACCGACAGGTGCTTCGCCATATTGCGCCCCGACGGCACGCCCTACGGGTATGCGTACACGGTATGGGCCTTGCTGAATGCGGAGACAAGACAACCGGTAAACCTCGAACATCTTCCCGGCGGAGGGTTCGGTGATTGGGTGGACGGAGAAAAGAAATGCGGAGTTGCACCATTTTCCAGAATAAGGGTAAGAGAAACAACGCCCGTGAGGACGATTAAAGTGCAATACAGCGACATCGACATAAACAACCACGTGAACAGCATACGTTACATAGAGCACATGCTCGACCTTTTTCCCGAGGAAATGTATGCCACGCATGAGGTTAAGCGCATAGAAGTGGCTTATCACGAAGAAGCATACGCCGACGAGACGCTGAATCTTTACAAGCAGCCGGTGGGAGAAGACACTTTCGATATCGAGATACGCAAAATCGCGGCTCCGGCGGCGGGCGAGGCCATGCCCGTGCCTGCCGGCAGGGAGCAACGCGTGTGCGCAAGCCGCGTGACCTTTAAACAGACAGAAAGCTAATTAAACACATGTATAACTTGCTTACCCGCGCATAACATGGCGCGGGAGCGTAAACAAACAACAAAAAATGGCACAAATCAATTTTGGCGGCGTTGTTGAAAATGTAGCAACGCGCGAAGAATTTCCATTAGACAAAGCCCGCGAAGTGCTCAAAGACGAGACCATCGCCGTGCTGGGCTACGGAATACAGGGCCCCGGACAGGCATGCAACCTCCGCGACAACGGCTTCAACGTAATTGTTGGCCAGCGTCAGGGCAAAACCTATGAAAAATGCGTTGCCGACGGATGGGTTCCCGGCAAGACACTCTTCTCTATCGAAGAAGCTGCCGAAAAAGGCACAATCGTATGCATGCTCCTCAGCGACGCGGCTCAGATAGAAGTATGGCCCAAAATCAAACAGTACCTCACACCCGGCAAGGCGCTCTACTTCTCTCACGGTTTCGCAATAACCTACAAGGAACGCACAAACATCGTTCCCCCCGCTGACATCGACGTTATCATGGTAGCTCCCAAGGGCTCGGGCACATCGCTCCGCTCGCTCTTCCTCGAAGGCCGCGGAATCAACAGCTCGTATGCAATCTACCAGGACGCTACAGGCAAGGCCGAAGAGCGTACAATGGCTATCGGTATAGGCATAGGCTCGGGCTACATGTTCAAAACCGACTTCAAGCGTGAGGTTTACAGCGACCTTACCGGCGAGCGCGGCGCACTCATGGGTGCAGTGCAGGGTATGTTCCTCGCACAGTACGAGACACTCCGCGAACACGGACACACACCCTCCGAAGCATTCAACGAAACAGTTGAGGAATTCACCCAGAGCCTCCTCCCCATGGTAGGAAAGAACGGTATGGACTGGATGTATGCCAACTGCTCCACCACCGCACAGCGCGGCGCTCTCGACTGGATGGGCCCGTTCCACGACGCTATCAAACCCGTTATGGAAAAGCTCTACAACAGCGTGGCAACAGGCAACGAGGCTCAGATTTCAATCGACAGCAACTCAAAGCCCGACTACCGCGAGAAACTCAACGCAGAGCTCAAGGCGCTCCACGACAGTGAAATGTGGCGCACCGGCGAAACCGTTCGCAAGCTCCGTCCCGAGAACAACTGATACGTTCGGAACAACGTTGCGGCCTCGTGCCGTAACAACAAATACCTTAATCCGCAGGCCTTTCCGGGCTTGCGGATTTTCTTTGTGAGTAATAACAGGCCTCCCTCGGGAACACAACAAATGGTATCCTATGCTCCCAAGTCTGCATTGCATAATCATGCGGAACGCTACCGGATTTTATTCAAAACGGGGCGAAAAACGGGTCTTTGTAACTGATTGGAACACAGGCTTCCTTTTTTGGCAAAAAATATGTCTGACATATTTTGAAATTAGTGCCTTGTATTTTTAATTTTCTCC
>URSZ01000071.1 GCA_900550635.1 uncultured Prevotella sp.
TCTTCTATCTACATTCCAGACTTCTGGAGCGAAGCAGCAGACTGAGTGAGGAAGCCGGTGGCGGCTCGATCACGGCACTGCCGATCATCGAGACGCAGGCAGGAGATGTATCTGCATATATTCCGACCAACGTTATTTCTATTACAGACGGACAGATTTACCTTGACACTGACTTGTTCAACGAAGGATTCCGCCCGGCAATAGACGTTGGTATTTCCGTTTCCCGCGTAGGTGGTGCGGCACAAATCAAAGCGATGAAAAAGGTGGCAGGTACTTTAAAGATAGACCAGGCACAATACAGGGAATTGGAATCGTTCTCTAAATTCTCTTCCGACATGGACAAGGTTACTGCAATGACGTTAGACCGTGGTCGCAAGAACAACGAGCTGCTCATTCAGGAACAATACTCTCCCATGCCCGTTGCGGAACAGATTGCAATTCTGTATTGCGGAGTACATGGACTTTTGGCAGACGTACCATTGGAGAAAGTTCCCGATTTCCAGAAAAATTTCCTACAGATTATGCGCACCACGCATAAAACAGATGTTTTGGAGCAACTGCAAAAAGGAAACTTATCAGAAGAAGTTACCTCTATAATCGAACACGAAGCAAACGGCGTAGCAGCACAATATAAAAACTAAGGAAAATATTTTCGTATGGCCTCACTTAAAGAAGTTAGAACCCGGATAAACTCTATAAAAAGCACACGTAAAATTACGAGTGCAATGAAAATGGTCGCTTCATCAAAGCTACATCGCGCGCAACAGGCCATAGGAAACATGCGCCCTTACGAAAAACACCTCTTTGAAATAATGTCAGGTTTTCTCTCAAAACTTGAAGATGATATTGAAACCAGATATTCCGAAACGAGAGAAGTACGTAAAGTCGCAATTGTTGCAATATCTTCCAATTCCAGCCTGTGCGGAGCGTTCAACACGAACGTAATCAAAGAGCTGAAAAACACTGCGGCCGAATACCGTGCCAAAGGTTGTGAGGTTGAGATATACCCCATAGGACGTAAAGTTGCCGACGCTGCGCGAAAAATGGGCTTCAAATTCGAGAGTGACCACTCTGCATTGCTTGAACATCCGGAATATGGCAGCGCCACAATACTGTCGGAAAAATTGATGACAAGATTCAGTATAGGAGAAATCGACAAGGTTATTCTCATCTACCAACATTTCGCGTCCACCTCGCGCCAGGAAATGCGAGCCGAAACATTCCTGCCTATCAATCTGCAAGAAATCGGCACGGATAGCAAAGCCGCTGAGCGTAAGGGGAAACAACTGGACTTCATCATTGAACCATCTGTACAAAGCATTGTGGAATCGTTGATCCCCACTTCGCTGCACTTCAAAATTTTCACCGCTTTGCTCGACAGCCTTGCCGCCGAACACTCTGCACGCGTTATGGCAATGCAGGTTGCAACCGACAATGCCGACGAGCTTATCGAACAACTTACGCTTGCATACAACAAGGCACGCCAGCAAGCTATAACTTCGGAACTGTTAGACATAATGGGCGGCTCGATGCAATAGCAAAGAACAAAGAATACAATAATCATAAAACCGTATAGGCATTTTAAATAAGCCTATACGGTTTTATTTTAACAGCAAAGCACTACGCAAAAAATATGTCTGACCTATTTTGAAATATGTCTGACATAATTTAAAATAGGTCAGACATATTTTTTATTTGCTCCTTTATGTTTCCCGGGAACAAAGACAAAACGTACATCTACACACAAAGTACGTCTGGCAACCGACTCATTATACTTGTCTTTATCGACATTGCCATTCTTTGCATGTCCGGTAAACTTTTCCATTATCGGAGCAGGCATATCGACAATGTGCAAATCGCGCTGTGGGAAAGGAATGGATATGCCGGCACTGTTCAGTGCATTATACACTGCTTCGTAAACTTCGCTTATTGCATATATTTTTGTTTCAACAGGGACACGCAATATGATTCCCAGATTCACGCTGTTGTCACCAAGTTCTTCAACCACAACCTTGGCCCCACTCTTCTTGTCAAAGCAGTTCAATTTTTCCACAGCCTGTAACATAACCTTACGTGCGTGTTCCACATCCGTTCCGTAGGCTACACCCACGGAAACACGTACCGTTTCGTTATGATGGTTGCGCGTCATGTTCTTAAAATTCTTTGTAAACAGCTGGTTATTCAATATGGCTATCACCGAACCGTCCACTGCCTCTATCATTGTGCTCTGGTAACTTATGTCGACAACGCGCCCGCGCACGCCGTCACATTCTATAACATCGCCGATATGCAAACGTCCGGTCATAAGAGACACACCGTAAAAAAGATTTTCTATAGTGTCTTTCATCGCAAAGCCAATACCTGTGGAAAGTCCGCCCATGGCAACAAGGATTCCGCTGGAGTTTATATTAAGCACAAGCATTGAAACCATTATAAACACGAACCATAGAACGAATGCCCCCGCTTTCATCATCAATGCCTTCTCCCCCATTACCGCATTTTGTTTCCCGCCATAATAAAGCAAGAAAAATGCTCGGAACACATACACGGCATACTTCACTACGAAAAACAGCGAGAACACGATTAACAGTTTTAAAAGGCTGACTTTTGCCACATTGGCTATATCTATGAAATTTGACAGGAAAAGCACGCGGCAAAGTTCAGTGAGCGAGAATACCTCTGTTGCCATATAAAAACTAAGGAACAAGCTCGACGCCATCAGAATAGGAACGAGAGCCTTGCGGATAAAGTCGTAAAACCACGTCTTGCGTATATCGACTTCTCCCCTTTTGAAATGAACGCGCTCATACTGGGTAAGAATATCATACAAGCATGTGATTGTCTGAATGCACGTAAACTGCATTATCCACCATATCAGTAACTGCACGCTGAGCAATGTGTAGCCTAACCACGACGTTATAACACTCGCAATCATTATAACAAGCGAAATGCTTGAATAAAACGTGTCGCTGCGCGGCATATTCTTTTGATAGCGAATCAGCACAAGCAATTGCCACAACGTCGTAGCCAGCATTATTGCCGGAAAAACAAGATTGACAAGCTCGTTCGGTATCAGAATAATGCGGAAAGTTATTACTATGAATCCGGTGAGCATTATCGGTGCATATATCCGCAAACCACTGTTTACCTGCTTGCCATTAAGACGCACAAGCATGGACAACAGAATAACTGCAAGCAGCCACATGTATTGCATAAGCAGTTTGCAAGCCATAACGAAAAAGTTGTGACGCAACACAAAAAGCCCGAGCACCATTACTACTATTGCAAATGTTATTACCGTCGACGCCAATACTATGCACGTGCGTTTTTCCAGGAATTCGGCTGTCTTGAACTTTGCCGGCAGCAGGAAACGTATAAACAGCAAATTAAGCACGACAGCAACAAGCCCGTAAAAAATCATAAAAACGAACCAGCCTATAACTACAGGGCCACGCCATTGCGACTCTACTTTCGAATTACCCGAAGAATACTTCTCCTGCAAACCGAACATGGCACGCTGGTACGAGCCGCCCAAATCCGACAGCACTGTAAGGTAAGTCTCGCCACCGTTTATAAATATGCTTTGCCTTATGTTATCATAACGTTTTATTGCATAGTCGTTGAGCTCTTTCAAACGTTGGCCCACCGTTTCATAAATGCGTTTGTACTCGCGTAAATCCTGACTCTGGTCGTTCAAAGAACGCTTCATCGCCGTACAAAGCGTAAGGCACACGTCCCGGTCCATACGTTCACGTTCTGTAAGCATTTCCTTAGGCATACTTTCGAGATTGTCAATCAATCCTTCATACCTTGCCTCCTCAACCTCCATATTAGTCAGTACCTTGTCGAACGGCATTTTTATAGTGCTGAAATCGTTGTAAAGCGTTGTTGCCTTGTCGCACGCGTATGTAAGGTCAAAAATGTAATCCATTTTCTGCGAATAAAGCATAAGCGCAATCTGGTTGCTTTCACTCATAATCTGCATTACTCGCGACTGCATATTCTCCCGCAATTCCTTACTCATTATCATGCTGCGCCGCGTATCGTTGTGGTTCATCTCCAACTCTTGACGCAACACGGCCAATGTGCTCCCCAAATTCTTTTCATCAAGCACTGCAAAGGCATTGTTTGATGTAATGAAAGCGATAAATACAAATAAAAAGAACTTTTTCATAAAAAAATGATACGTATGTCAGGCAAATATATTAAATTCGGCACGAAACGTGACAAAATTAGCTCAAATAAAGAAGAAACGAACTTATAAAGTCGTATATTTGCGGCCTAAACAAAATAAAGACATGACAACATTAATTGCTGACAGCGGCTCCACCAAAACTAACTGGTTGTTGATTTCAAACAACGGCAAAATCGAAAAGTACCAAACCGAAGGAATAAATCCCGTTGTGGGAGACAGTACTCTAATCAGCAACACCATTGGAAAAAGTTTCGCGCCCTACGTAGAGGGCACTAAAATAGATAAAATAATATTTTACGGCGCCGGGTGTACCAGTTCGAAAAAAGGCGTTGTAGAAAAAGCACTTTACAAATTCTTTCCCGACGCAGAAATCGAAGTGGAATCAGATGTACTTGCAGCTGCCCGCGCTCTCTGCGGACACAATGAAGGCATTGCCTGCATTATGGGCACAGGGTCGAACAGTTGCCTGTTCAACGGGAAACAAATCATACGCAACATTTCTCCTTTAGGCTACATACTGGGCGATGAAGGCAGCGGAGCCGTATTAGGGAAAAACCTGGTAGGCGACATATTGAAAAAGCAGTTCTCCGAAGAAATCTGCCAAAACTTCTTCGATGAAACAAAACTTACGGAAGAGGAAATAATCGACCGCGTTTACCGCAAACCCATGCCAAACCGCTTCCTGGCAAGTTTTGTACCGTTCATTCACCGCCACCACCGCGACAGCCAAATTGGAGAGTTTCTGGTTGCCAACTTCCGCCGTTTCTTGCAAAGGAACGTATTGCCCTACGAACGTCCGGACCTTGATGTAAACTTCATTGGAGGCGTGGCACATAGTTTCAAAGAAGAAATAGGCGTGGCCATGCAGATAGAGAACCTTAAACTCGGCCGAATAGAACTTACCCCGCAAGACGGACTATTGGCCTACCACACTGCTACCTCAAACAACATTATTTTCTGAGAATCATTTTCGTACAAAGGTCATAACGAGCCGTGCAATCCGCAAGGATTTGTGCGGCTCGTTTTTTATATAAAGAAGACCAAGCCTTCAAAAAAGTATTCAAACTATCCGTTCTCCAAGTTAAGAGCAAATAAAAAATAGGTCTGAGATATTTTAAAATATGTCTGACCTTTTTTAAAAAGCAAGGCACTAATTTTTCGCCCTATCAAACCCTACTGAAAATCAAAACCTTACAACTGTCGTTTTTTGTCCGTATCAGCCCACTTTCGGGCGACAGTATTTTAACCCATATTGGTCGTTAGGCTTCGTCAAATTGCGTGCTTTCTGTGACTACAAGTCATTCGCCGCTTCGCTAACTCGTATATAAAAATTTATCCCCCGACTTATAGTCAAGGGATATAAACAAGTCACGCACTCATATCGAGTTTTTGCGCGTGATTAATACGTATTATTTTCTTTTAGGAAGAAAAACCTTTGCCTCGGACGAATGGTATAAAACTACGAGAGAATCGCTGTTCAAAGATTTTATACTTACCGTATCCTTGCCGTCCAACACAAAAAGCCCGTTCCTTATGGCGTAATCAACTCCAAAGCGGTTAAGCAAAGTCAGGTTGTAGGCTTTAGCAAGCGTATAACCTACTTCGGGATTACCTCTTTTTGTTATTGCAAAGCTGTCGCCCTCCATTATATATCCGTATATTTCGCTGTAAGTGCCATCCTCGCCGGTACGATCCATAACAAGCGTATCGCCTGCGTTTGTAATCAAATACAGCGTACTCATACCGCTCTCTGCCGCAACTCCAAAGATAGTACTATCGGGTACAGCCGCGATTACGGTATCTTTCTTAACCTCATTCTTCGATTCGGGTTTCTTATTGTTTCCACACGAAAACAAAGACATTGCCAAAACGGCACAAACCAGAAACAAGCCACATTTGTTCATTTTTTACAGCTTTTCTCGCAGCAAAGTTACATTTTTTTAGCGTTCCACCACAACAACAGAAGAAAAGAGTAACGCCATGCGGCATAACAACGGCGTTTTTTTAAAAGTACAAGTAAAGATTTTTCGAGATAAAACATTTTAAATCAAAAAAATCCGGCATGTAATATATGGATATGGAATAAAATACATAACTTTGCGCCGCAAAAAGAACGGATTTGTCTTCCCGTTATCCTACAGGCCAGGCAAACAGCGGCATACGCGGCCTTTCCTGCAGTTTATGGGATTTCAACATAATGTCTAACATTTTAATTTAAACAACAAACAATTACATGGAATTAAAAAACATTGCCCCGCTTGAAAATTTTGACTGGGATTCCTATGAAAAAGGTGCAGTTGAGTCACAAACAAGCAAAGAAGAACAAGAAAAGGCTTATGACGAAACGCTCAATCAGGTAAACGAGCACGAAGTCGTAGAAGGCACAGTTATTGCCATCGACAAGCGCCAGGCAGTAGTAGACATAGGCTACAAGTCTGACGGCATTATTCCTATCAGCGACTTCCGCTACAATCCCGACCTCAAAGTAGGAGACAAAGTTGAAGTTTACATCGAAAGCAAAGAAGACAAGAAAGGCCAGCTTCTTCTTTCGCACAAAAAGGCGCGTGCAATGAAAGCATGGGAGCGCGTCAACAAAGCCCTTGACGACAAGGAAATCATCAAAGGTTATATCAAGAGTCGCACCAAAGGCGGCATGATTGTAGACGTGTTCGGAATAGAAGCATTCCTCCCCGGCTCTCAAATCGACGTCAAACCCATACGCGACTACGACGTATTCGTCGGAAAAACAATGGAGTTCCAAGTTGTTAAAATCAACCAGGAATACAAAAATGTCGTGGTATCACATAAAGCGCTTATCGAAGCTGAGCTTGAAGCACAAAAGAAAGAAATCATCAGCAAACTGCAAAAAGGTCAGGTTCTCGAAGGAACTGTCAAGAACATCACCTCTTATGGCGTGTTCATCGACCTTGGCGGCGTAGACGGGCTTATCCACATTACAGACCTTTCATGGGGCCGCGTAAACGACCCGCACGAAATCGTGCAGCTCGACCAGAAGCTCAATGTTGTAATACTTGACTTCGACGACGAGAAGAAACGTATCGCCCTTGGTCTGAAACAACTTACTCCTCATCCTTGGGACTCGCTCGATCCCGACCTCAAAGTAGGCGACAAGGTTAAAGGTAAAGTTATCGTTATGGCAGACTACGGAGCATTCGTTGAAATAGCTCCCGGAGTTGAAGGACTCATACACGTAAGCGAAATGAGTTGGAGCCAACACCTGCGTTCCGCACAAGACTTCCTGAAAGTTGGCGATGAAGTTGAGGCTGTTATCCTTACTCTCAACCGCGAAGAACGTAAAATGTCACTCGGCTTGAAACAGCTCAAGGAAGATCCTTGGAAAGACATCGACGCTAAATACCCCGTTGGAAGCAAGCACACCGCCAAAGTGCGCAACTTCACCAACTTCGGAGTATTCGTTGAACTTGAAGAAGGAGTTGACGGTTTGATTCACATTTCCGACCTCTCTTGGACAAAGAAAATCAAACACCCGTCTGAGTTCACACAAATCGGTGCTGAGATAGAAGTTGTAGTTCTCGAAATAGACAAGGAGAACCGCCGTCTTAGCCTTGGTCACAAGCAACTCGAAGAAAATCCCTGGGATGTATTTGAGGGCGTGTTCACCGTAGGCTCCGTTCACGAAGGAACTATCGTAAACATTATGGACAAAGGCGCAACCGTACAGCTCGAATATGGTGTAGAAGGCTTTGTAACACCCAAACATCTTACTAAAGAAGATGGTTCGAAAGCACAGGTAAATGAAAAATTGCCTTTCAAAGTAATTGAGTTCAACAAAGACAGCCACCGCATTATTCTGTCGCACAGCCGCACATTCGAAGAACCACAGCATGAAGAGAAAAAAGCTGCAACTTCGAAGGCTGCTCCCAAGAAGGAAGAAAGTGCACAAATCAAGAACCAGGCTGCTGCAACAACACTCGGCGACATCGACGCACTTGCAGAATTGAAAGCAAAAATGGAAAAAGGAGAATAAACAGACAACTCCAAATAACCAAAGAAAACGGCGCATAATTAATGCGCCGTTTTTTAGTTTTAATCCTTTTGTCTTAACAACAAACAATGCAATCTAAATTCCATGAAAATGAACTGCACTACAAACCGCCTTGTCTGAAATTTGTTACAATAAAGAAAAGCGTAATCAAACCTTCTTGGGAAGAAAAAAAATTATGTCAGACATATTTCAAAATATGTCTGACATAATTCAAAATATCTCAGAGATATTTTTTGCCGTTCCTAATTACCAAAACAAAAAGGCAGACAACTCAGACATTGCCGCACAGCATAGCGATATAAGAAATCTGTCTTTTCATTTGTTATTAAGCGCTCTTTTTTTATTTTTGTAAACAACTCACTTTTTATAATTTTTTACACCTATCTGCAATATGCGTAAATTAATCATCAAGACCTCATTATTGGCCGCTTCCTTAATGGCAAACATGGTTGCATACGCGGCCACAGGCAACACTTCAGGCTGTTTGAAAGAACAAACAACTAATGCCCAAAGCTACAATGTAGATATTTGTATATACGGAGGAACGTCTGCCGGAGTAATGGCTGCCTATACTGCAAAAAAACAAGGCAAAAGCGTGTTGCTTATCGAGCCTACCAAGCGCATTGGAGGATTGACAACCGGCGGATTGGGACAAACCGACATCGGACACATTGAAGCGATTAAAGGATATGCCTTGGACTTCTATAAACGCATTGGCAAATATTATGGTAAAAACGAAGCCCAATACACATTCGAACCAAAGGCCGCGCTCAGCGTGTACAACGAATACATAAAAGAAGCTGACATAAACATTCTGTACAACCACAGAATCACAAAAGCAAAGAAAAAAGGCAATACCGTCAAGGACATTACACTGGAAAAAAGTGACGACAACAAAATCAAGGTAAAAGTATCTGCCAAAGTATTTATCGATTGCAGTTATGAGGGCGACCTGATGGCAAAAGCCGGAATTACTTACACATACGGGCGCGAAGCCAACTCTGTTTACGGCGAGACTTGGAACGGCGTGCAAATGCTCGACCAACACCAGTTTCCCGACGGCGTAGACCCATACAAAGTAAAGGGAGACCCGGCAAGCGGACTGCTTTATGGAATATCACCCGAAAAAATGGGAGAACAAGGCACCGGAGACAAAAAGATACAAGCCTACAACTATCGTATAACACTGACCAACGACCCGGCAAACCGCATAGAAATAACAAAGCCCGAGAATTACGACCCCAGCCATTACGAACTGCTGATAAGGATTAAGGAAATAGACCCGTGGAAAACTATTGACGACGCCATTTATTGGGGCATGATGCCAAACAACAAAACTGATATAAACAATCGCGGCGGTTTCTCTACAGATATGATAGGAGAAAACTGGGACTACCCTGAGGCAAGCTACGAGGAACGCGAGCAGATAGCAAAACGCCACACCGACTACACCAAAGGATTCCTGTACTTCTTGGGACACGACCCACGTATTCCGCAAAACATTCGTCAGGCCATGCTGCAATGGGGTTATCCAAAAGATGAATACGAGGAATACGGCCACTTCACACCACAACTATACATACGCGAAGCAAGGCGTATGGTCGGCCCCGTTGTCATGACGCAAAAACATTGCGAGGGTAAAGAAACTGTCAACGATCCTATCGGCTGGGCCAGTTATACGATGGACTCGCACAACTGTGGGCGATACGTGGTAAACGGAATGGTAAAAAACGAAGGCGATGTGCAAAAGCCTGTGCCCGCCCCGTACAAAGTATCATACCGCGCCATAACGCCCAAGGAAGACGACGCAAAAAATGTATTGGTTCCTGTGTGCCTTTCGGCTTCGCACATTGCATACGGGTCAATACGGATGGAGCCTGTTTTTATGATGATAGGTGCAAACGCGGCCCTTGCCGCATGTCAGGCAATCGACCGGCACGACTGCTGCGTGCAAAAAGTGGATGCCTCCGAAGTAATGCGCATGTCCGACTCATTATAAAATGCAAATCGTATTACATTACCTCATTTACACAGAATATTAATTTGTTTACCTTACTGCTATAGGCAATGAAACAAAAAAAATCTTAGAGGGTACTCTAAGATTTTTTTGTAATGCTGTTTGCAAGTTACTCTCGCCTGCTCCACTACTCCATTGCTTTTGTAACAAACTGATATGCCTTATACCAATCCGTATCAAGACAGAACGGAGTGAGTTGTGCGTCGCCGTCAATATATTTATTTATCTTTTCCTTATCCGTATCATTGAATAACGGGCAGGCACATGAGGCTTGTATGAAAAGAAGTATTTTGGCTTTACGGTCTTCGGCTGAGAGGTCTGTAGAGTAAATTATTTCCGTATAAAACATGCTCAGGAACTCCGACATGTAATACGACTGCACATCCAATAAATCTATAGCGGCAACAGAGTCTTTTTCCATTGCCTTGCCTTTCATATAATTCAGCTCATCCACCTTAAACTTCGCTATCTGCGTATTTGTAAACGTGCTTGTCGGCTCATTAAGAATGTGTTGTGCGCTTTCCATCACTTTATTGAACACTTCTTGCGCCGAAGTTACTCCGCTAACGGAAAACAGAGAAAGGAACAATATGTATAATCTTTTTTTCATAAGCTATAGTTTCTAATCTATTATTTTCTTCAATTTTAATTTATGGTCTATCGAAGCCGGGTATTCTTCTTCATAATGAGTTACCATTATTAAAGTCTTGTCTTTTCGTTTACAAAAAGCGTCTATTACGGCACGTGCCAACATCCGCCTACGTTCGTCCAATCCATGAAAAGGTTCATCAAGGACAAGCAACTCCGGGTCTTTCACAAAGGCACGCACTAACAGCAGCATACGTTGCTCTCCGCTCGACAATTGCAAGTACGGACGTTGTGCAAGGCTTCCGACACCAAATATATCCATCCAGAACAGGACCTTTTCTCTTTCTTCGTCTGTTACGCGCTTGTACAGCCCAACCGAATCGTGCAGGCCACTCGCCACGATATCAACGGCCGGAAGGTTCTTCTTGTATGAACGGTACATTTCGGGGCTTACGTAGCCTATTTTTTTCTTTATGTCCCAAATACTTTCGCCACACCCGCGCTTGAAGCCGAACAAACTTATATTGCAGGCATAGGCCTGTGGGTTATCAGCGCATACAAGGCTTAACAATGTAGACTTTCCTGCCCCGTTTTCTCCGCTCAAGGCCCAATGTTCCCCCCTTTTGACGCTCCAATTGAAATTCTTCAGAATGGTTCGGTTGCCGTAGCTTATCTTAACGTCTTCGCACCGGATTATTTCATCGTCTGTGCCGGTCGCGGCGTCAGGCAAATCAAATATTTTCCTTATGCTTTCATCTATTTTCTCCCGGTCGCAGACCTTTGCCTCATTAAAGCGTTTTACGAACGTATCTTTATCAGCTATGGGAAGAACTTTCCTGTTTTCTACCGGAAGAACCTTGTTTATAAAATAAGGTATGTCTTTTATTCTTGATACCACGACGATTATCATCGTCTTGCCCATTTGTGAAACTCGGGCAAGGAA
>URSZ01000072.1 GCA_900550635.1 uncultured Prevotella sp.
CATTTATGAAACTGTTGCTATCATTGGCAAACGCGCCAACCAGATTAGTGTTGAGATGAAGAATGATCTTTCAAAGAAATTGCAGGAGTTTGCTTCGGCAAATGAGAATCTTGATGAAGTGTTCGAAAACAGGGAGCAAATAGAAATTTCGCGTTATTATGAACGCTTGCCAAAACCGGCACTTATAGCGGAACAAGAATTTCTTGATGACAAATTGTATTACCGCAATCCTTTAAACGACAAGGAAGGAATCGTGTGACGACTCCTTCTTTGTGTTTCTCTGTTATTTTAGCGGGAATGCTGGCTGGTCATTAATATGATCTGTGCGTCCCGAAAGTAATATCAATCTGACTGTAAGCCATGATTCAAAGAAAGCAAAGTCTTTTTCTTTTTGTTGCCGTTGTTTTGCTGCTGATAAGCATGTTTAGTGTGACAACAGTATTTACATTAGAAAGTGATAAAACGACTGTTGAATTTTCGAATTTCAGTTGTTCTACATATTTAGATGATGTAGAAAGCAAAACAATCACATCCAACGTACCGCAGGAAAATAAACAGCAAAACCCGGATGCTGTTGTAAAGTCAAATTATTTGTATTCGGTATTTGCAATAATGCTGTTTGTTTCTGCTGTTATATCCGTTGCGGCAATAATTCTTTTTAAAAATCGTGGAAAGCAAATGCGCTTGTGTAATTGGGCGGTTTTTGTTATTCTTATATATTATATAGCCCGTTATAGTTGTATAATATCAATTTCAAACAAGTTTGATTATACGTTTAATGTAAACGTATCCGATTTCTTTCCGCTTATAGCGTTAGTGCTCATTGTTATGGCGCGTGTTGCTATAAATAAAGACGACAAACTGGTTAAGGCGGCTGATAGGATACGCTGACCCGATAAATATATTTAAATTTAGATACCATGTCACTTAATAAAGTAATGCTCATAGGTAATGTGGGGAGAGAACCCGAAGTGAGGTATGTAGACAACAACATGCCTGTGGCAAGAATCTCTTTGGCTACCTCTGAAAAGGCGTATACATTGAAAAACGGAACGCAAGTGCCAGAAAGAACGGAATGGCATAGAATTGTTGCCTGGAGGGATACTGCGCAATTTGTAGAAAAATTCGTACATACGGGCGATAAAATATTTGTGGAGGGACAATTGCGTACCCGCGCATATAATGATAAAAACGGAATTCAGCGCAACGTAACCGAGATTATGGCCGAGAGGATAGAGCGATTGTCGCCTCGCGCAGTCCAAACCAACGAAGACAATACAAGCTTGCCGCAGAATGGCGAGCAAAAATTATAACGTTGTGTATGCCGCTTATTTTTAACAAGCGACAGCGTAGCGGCGGCACGCTTTTCTGCGTGTGGAAAATCAGCGAGAGTGAAGAAGCATTGCTTTCTTTGCTCTCGCCTTGTTTACAAACTTACTATATGCCGCAACTGAAAGCCATGCATTCGGATAAACGCAGGCTTGAATGGCTGGCGGTAAGAGTTGTGGCGCACAAAGTTGCAAACATAGACGGGCATATTATATACGACAACCAGGGAATACCGGCTGTTGATTCACGTTCCCAGCACATCAGCATATCACATAGCGGTGACACGGTGTTTGTCGCATTTTCAGCACGACGCATAGGTGTGGATGTGCAATATTACTCCGACAAGCTTTTAAAAGTGGCAGCTCATTTTATAAACGATGAAGAACTCAACAACATAAATTCCGGCTTGTTGATAGATAAATCACAAGTAGACGGAATCTATTATAAAAACAACGGAACAACGCAAATTACCTCAAAAATTAAACGTGCGCATTTGCTGATTTGGGGAGCGAAAGAATCGATATATAAGTTGTGCGGTATTAAGGATTTGGACCTTAAGAATTGCGTGACAGTAGATGTTAGAGATGTATACCGATATGGCTGTATTGCGGCTACCGTAAATCCGGACTATGTGAAAAACAATCCTGTAAAAAGCCGAAAAATAACAATAAAGTATATGTTCTCAGGCGATTGTGTGTATGTAGTAGCAGAAGATGATTAAACCAATGCGAATTAAAATTTCGAGATTTGCGATACGTTCTTTAGCTGGATTTAATTATATGCTGGTCGTATGTATGTAGTAAAGAACCGGTGAAAGGTGTCTATTTTTGTCTGTTATGATAAGGTTTGTAAATCAGAAGATTATATAATGCTGAGACTTCTGCGAAAATATGTCCGACATATTTTGAAATAGGTCAGACATATTTTAAAATACAAGGCACATATTTTAGAGAAGGTCGGACTTTATTTCTTTTTCTTACAACAACGTGTATGAAACGTTGTATTACTTTTTTATTACGTAAAAACACTTTTGATTTTCATAGTTATAATGGAAATCAAATAAAGCGACTTGTAAAAAATGACCCACACAATTTTTGAGATATTTAATTATTGCTTATTTTTGTAAACGATAAAAAATAACATAATACGATGAAAACAGGTTTAAATGCTTTATTGATAGCTTTTGTGCTATTCGTAGCTGTGCCGCATGCAAATGCGAAGACGTTCGAAAAGCGGACGATAACAAAAACTATGCTCAGGGATAAAATAAAAGGCGCTTGGGCGGGACAAACGATTGGTGTTTGCTTCGGCAGTTATACGGAATTCAAATATTTGGGCACGTACATTCCTGACAGCGTTAAAATAAAATGGCACGAAGGGTATGCCGCAGAACTTATGGATAATCTGCCGGGATTGTTCGATGATATTTACATGGATATTACATTTGTAGATGTAATAGAAAATGCCGGTATTGACGCCCCTGTCGATCTCTTTGCTACGGCGTTCGCAAATGCTGAATATCCGTTGTGGCATGCCAACCAGGCAGCCCGTTACAATATTCTCAACGGAGTAGAGGAATCGGGGCATTGGCTTAACAATCCACACGCAGACGATATCGATTACCAGATAGAAGCTGATTTTGCCGGTATAATGTGCCCGGGTATGCCTAATTCCGCTTCCGCCATAAGCGACCGCATAGGTCACATTATGTGTTACGGAGACGGGTGGTACGGCGGCGTTTATATCGGTGCGATGTATTCTCTTGCTTTCGTATCAGACGATATTGAGTATATTGTAAACAATGCTCTTAAAACGATACCACAACAAAGCACTTTCTATAAATGTATATCTGATGTTATATCTTGGCATAAACAATTTCCCGACGACTGGAAAAAGACGTGGCATGAAATTCAGAACAAGTATGCGAATGAAAAGGGTTGTCCCGAAGGGGTATTCAGTCCTTTAGATATAGATGCAAAATTGAATGCCGCTTACGTGGTTTTGGGTTTATTATATGGAAATGGCGATTTTACTCAGACAATGGAAATTTCCACGCGTGCAGGCCAGGATTCGGATTGCAATCCGGCTTCGGCGGGAGGTGTTCTCGGTACAATGCTTGGCTATGATAAAATACCGGAATATTGGAAAAAAGGACTCAATGGAGCACACGACAAAAAGTTCAAATACACGCAGTACAGTTTGAATGACCTTTACAATGTCAGTTTTCGACATGCTTTGAATATGATAAAGTTAAACAATGGAAAGATACGGGAAAAGAATGTCCGCATACTCGTACAGGAGCCTGAGACTGTTCGTTTTGAGCAATGCTTTGAAGGATTGAAATTGGTAAAAAGAGAAGGTTGCGGGAAGGTTTTTGAAGATTCGTTATCATTCTCTTTTGAAGGAGCAGGCTTCGTATTAAGAGGAGTTGCCTTGAAAAAGGATGAGTCAAAGCCCGACGATACAACAAGAGCTAACTTGTACATAGATGGTAAATTCATAGAAGAGGCTTCTTTTCCAACAAGTTTTCACTCCCGCCGACATGATTTGTTTTGGAATTATACTTTGCCCGAAGGTAAACATAAGGTGGATATAAAAATACTTACTCCGCAATCGAATGTAAAACTGAGTGCATGGGATTATGTGGTATATTCAAAAGAATAGTTTATAGAAAAAGAAGTAATCATACTTTTGAAAAACCTGCTTGATGTGGTTAAACTGCCAAGTCAAGCAGGTTTTTTTTGAGTTAAACCTTCTTGTTAGTTTAAGTTGGAATAGGACTTGTGTTGAATAAATGTATTGTGTTTTTAGTAAATAGTGATGTTTTGTGCGGTTTTTGGTGTTTATAATGTCAAAAGTATTATCTTTGCACTCAAAAACAGGAAATAAGTAATAAGTGGCCGAATTTGTTATGTAATAGACAATGAAAAGAGAAATTGAATTTACAAAAATGCAGGGTGCGGGTAATGACTATATATACGTAAATGCAAGTCGGTTTAAAATCGAAAACCCTTCAGAATTGGCTGTTAAGCTAAGCAAACCGCATACAGGCATAGGAAGCGACGGGTTGATACTAATAGATAAATCAGAAAAAGCGGATTTCAGCATGAGGATTTTCAACGCAGATGGCTCTGAAGCTATGATGTGCGGGAACGGAAGTCGTTGTGTCGGAAAATATGTGTATGAATACGGCTTGACAAAAAAGAGCCGGATAACCTTAGAAACAAAATCAGGCATAAAGACTTTGAATCTTAATATATCTTCAGGTAAGGTAAAATCCGTAAGCGTTGACATGGGGACACCAACTATACTTAACCTTTGCAACGACGTAGTGCCATTCATAAACCGCCAGATTACGGTGAACGACGTCACAATGTCAGGAACAGCTGTCTCGATGGGCAATCCACACCTCGTATTCTTTGTTGATGATGTGGAAAACACGGACGTTTCCATGTTAGGTCCGCTGTTTGAGTGCCATCCTTGGTTTCCTGACAGAACGAATGTTGAATTCGCACAAATTATTTCATACAATGAAATAAGGATGCGTGTGTGGGAGCGCGGTTCGGGTATTACTATGGCCTGCGGTACAGGAGCGTGTGCAACGTTGGTGGCGGCCAATGCGTGTAAGCTATGCGGGACAAACGCAAATATTATTTTGGATGGGGGAATTTTAAACATTGAAATAGATTCAAGCAATGGGACGGTTATAATGACGGGTCCTGCTGAAACGGTGTTTGAAGGTAAAATCAAAATATGAATAAATAAATCAGATATAAATAAAATGATTAAAGTTAATACGAATTTTGCACAGCTTCCGGAAAACTATTTGTTTGCAGAAATAGCCCATAAAGTGTCCGAGTACAAAGCCGTCCATCCTGATAAAAAGATAATAAGTTTGGGCATTGGTGATGTCACACGTCCTATAGTACCGGAAGTTATAAAAGCTATGCACAAGGCTGTTGACGATGAAGCAGACACATTTACATTTCATGGTTATGGCCCCGAACAGGGTTATGGATTCTTGCGTGAAGCCATAGCAAAAAATGATTATTCAGAACGTGGCATAGCAATATCTGCAGATGAAATTTTCATAAGCGATGGTGCAAAAAGTGATACGGGAAATATAGTGGATATTTTCGGTGAAAACAATATAATAGGGCTTACCGATCCGGTGTATCCTGTATATTTGGATAGTAATATAATGAGTGGTCATGCCGGAACTGTTATCGCAGGCAATTGGAGTAACATCGTCATGTTGCCTTGCACAGAACAAAATGGTTTCGCTCCCGAAATGCCGAATAAAAAAGTAGACCTTATATATTTATGCTATCCAAACAATCCTACAGGAACAACGTTGACGAAATGGCAGTTGACCGGTTGGGTTAATTACGCTTTAGCCAATAAATCAATAATATTATTCGACGCGGCATACGAAGCCTTTATAACAGATGACACGCCACATTCCATATACGAAATAGAAGGAGCAAAAGATTGTGCAATAGAATTTAGAAGCTTCTCTAAAACCGCAGGATTCACAGGTGTGCGTTTAGGATATACAGTCGTTCCAGAAAATTTGAAAGTTCAAATTTCAAAAAATGAAAATATTTCGCTAAACCATATTTGGCGGCGTAGGCAAACAACTAAGTTCAACGGCGCTTCGTATATATCCCAACGCGCAGCAGAAGCTATTTACACTCACGCTGGTCGCAAACAGGTAATGGATAATATCAGTTATTATCATCAAAACGCCCGTATAATGAAAAAGGAACTTACAACTTTTGGCTTGAAAGTATACGGAGGTGTAAATTCGCCTTATTTGTGGGTGAAGATCCCTAAAGGAGAAACTTCATGGTCGTTTTTCGAAAAACTTTTGAGTGAGGCTGCATTAGTTACGACGCCCGGTGTGGGATTTGGATCTTGTGGTGAAGGGTTTATAAGAATAACTGCTTTTGGAGAACAAGATGATACTGTAGAAGCAATGAACAGAATAAAAAAAGTCCTATAATGCAATAAAAGCATGTAAAGAATTTTGCAATCACCGGGACATAAAATCTCACTAACAATAATATGAATAAATATTTTTAAACACAAAATATCTGCATTTAAGGTTATAATAGTACCTTTGTATTCTCAAAGGGTAAATAACTTGATTAAACTATGAGTAATAAAAAAGGCGTGATGGATTCAGCCGCCGACAATATAAGGGTGCTGACTGCAGCTATGGTAGAGCGTGCACGTTCCGGACACCCGGGCGGTGCTATGGGAGGAGCAGATTTTATAAACGTGCTTTATTCGGAGTTTTTGGTTTATGATCCGGACAACCCATTGTGGGAATGCCGTGATAGATTCTTTTTGGATCCGGGGCATGAAAGCGCAATGCTTTATTCCGTGCTAATGCTTTCAGGAAAATATACCATGGAGGAATTAAAGCAATTCCGCCAATGGAAATCACCCACGCCTGGTCATCCCGAACTTAACCAGCTTCGTGGAATAGAAAATACATCAGGTCCTTTAGGGCAAGGACATACATATGCCGTTGGTGCCGCTATCGCTGCAAAGTTCTTGGCAGCGCATACGGGTAATAAATCATTTGAAAAAGAAAAGATTTATACGTATATTTCTGATGGTGGCATACAGGAAGAAATTTCCCAAGGTGCAGGCCGTATAGCAGGGCATTTAGGATTAGACAATCTAATCATGTTCTTTGATTCGAATGACATTCAACTTTCGACGGAATGCTCCGATGTTATCTCGGAAGATACGGCAATGAAGTACCGTTCTTGGAATTGGAACGTTATAGAGATAGACGGAAACGATTGCGAAGCTATACGCGGAGCACTACTTGCAGCACATGAAGAAAAAGAACGTCCTACTTTGATTATAGGAAAATGTATAATGGGCAAAGGGTGCAGGCGTGCAGACGGTTCTTCTTACGAACATGATTGTGGTACACATGGTGCACCGTTGGGAAATGGTGCATATGTAAATACAATAAAAAATCTAGGTGCTGACCCTGAAAATCCGTTTATAGTAAGGCCGGAAGTTGCTGAACTGTATGAGCAACGCAGGAACGAACTAAAAAGAATAGTAGCCCAGCGTCACAAGGAAGAAAAAGAGTGGGCTGAAGCAAATCCGGAAAAAGCAAAAAAACAATCCGATTGGTTTGCAAAACGTTTACCCGAAATAGATTGGGAGACAATAGAGCATAAACCAAACGCTGCAACAAGAGCCGGGTCACAGACAATCCTTAAACGGCTATCTGAACGTGTTGAAAATATGATATGCTCTTCGGCCGATTTGTGCAATTCCGACAAGACGGACGGTTTCCTTTATGGTACACAAAACTTGAAAAAAGGAGATTTTTCCGGGAAGTTCTTGCAGGCAGGTGTTAGTGAGCTCACTATGGCTTGTTGCTGTATAGGAATTTCGCTGCACGGCGGAGTGTGGGCTGCAATGGGAACATTCTTCGTGTTCTCTGATTATATGAAGCCGGCAATACGTATGGCAGCTCTTATGGAATTGCCGGTTAAGTTCATTTGGACGCACGATGCTTTCAGAGTGGGAGAGGACGGGCCGACCCATGAGCCGGTAGAACAAGAGGCACAAATACGCTTGATGGAGAAACTGAAAAATCATAGCGGTAAAAATTCATTACTAGTCCTTCGCCCCAGCGACGTGCATGCTACTACAGTATGCTGGCAAATGGCAATGGAAAACGATGATACGCCAACAGCTCTTATTTTTTCGCGTCAGAATGTTTTCGACCTTCCCAAAGGAACAAATTATAAATTAGGACGAAAAGGCGCATATTTGGTAAAAGAAGTAGAAAATCCCGCATGTATTGCAGTGGCGTCTGGCTCAGAAGTCTCAACGCTGGTAAGTGCCTCAGAAATACTCCAGGCACAAGGCATTAATATAAATGTTGTAAGTTGTCCGAGCGAAGGTCTGTTTTTCAATCAGCCCGAAGAGTACCGGGAAAAGATTCTTCCGCGCAATGCAAAGATTTTCGGACTTACTGCAGGGTTGCCCGTAACAATTCAGTCTTTGGTAGGAAACAACGGATATGTGCATGGGTTGGACATGTTCGGTTTCAGTGCCCCCTACAAAGTTTTGGATGAAAAATTAGGCTTCACACCCGAATATGTAGCCGAAGAAATTAAACAATATATCAATAAAAAATGATAGCAAAGATAGGATTAGCGTCCGACCATGCCGGCTATGCTTTAAAACAGCATGTAAAGCAATATTTGAAAAGTAAGGGATGGGAATATGAGGACTTCGGCTGTTTGTCGGAAGAATCTTGTGATTACCCTGATTATGCACATGCGTTAGGCAAAGCTGTTGATGAAGGTGTAATATCAAAAGGTATTGCTATTTGTGGAACAGGTGAAGGCATGGCAATGACATTAAACAAGCATTCAAAAGTACGTGCCGCATTATGCTGGTCTCCCGAAATAGCACACATGACTCGTCTGCATAATGATTCTAATATACTTGTCATGCCTGGACGATATATTGATGAAAAGCAAGCAGATTCGATTATGGACGAATACTTTTCAACAGAATTTGAAGGTGGAAGGCATGTAAGACGCATAAATAAAATTCCTCTTTAAAGAATCGGATTTGTAGAGCTAAGTTTACGGAGAAAACATCTCTGAGATATTTCAAAATATGTCTGACCTATTTTAAAATAGGTCAGACATATTTTTTCTAACTTCTGTATGGGGTGAGAACCGAGTCTTAATTTTTTGGATAAATGTTTATAAAGGCAACGGTTCGAATCGGGGAGCAGTAAAAGCAAATGTAAGTAATCTCATAACTATGCTTACCTGCATTTTTTATTGGTATAATATTATTACTTATTACTTTTCAGCCAAGTCCATTTATGCCAGATGTATTCCAGCGGTCCTTGTTTGTGGCTCGATAGCCACCATTTGCATATCCGCACTTGTACTGTCAGTATTAACAAGGCAACAATCAGACTCATAGTATAGCCGCAGTGTGGAGCAAGGTGCAAGCCAAACGGGAAAAACACAAGTCCGCCTATAATTGATTGTGAAATATAGTTGGTAAGGCTCATCTTGCCGTAATATCGTAAATTCGTCACGGCTTTTTTAAACTTATCGTTTTGGTAAAGCAGTACAAACGAGGAAATCAAAACCAACGTAAATGCCAACTTCTGCCACATGTCTAATACTGTGCCAACGGTTTTTTGTGTGAAATCACTGCTTCCCATTACAAGTTCCATAATAGTGTATAACGGTGCGAAAGCTACCGACGATACAACGAGGGTCGTAATCCAAAAGCGATTGCTTTTTTCAGAGAATATGAATAATTGCTTTCGTCCAAGGTAGAAGCCAAGCAAAAACAGTCCGGCAGTTTGTATGAAGCGCCCTGCGCCGATAGCCCAAAACAGGCTGGCTTTCTGGCCGAGCGTAACGTTGTTTGATAGAAAATACCAGAGGTCTCCAGATTTTGTGTATTCAGCAACAAAACGGAACATCTCGTTTACTTTAAGGTCAGGTATTTGATGGGCCGGGTTTATTAGTTTTGCTATATAGTGGAACCATTCCACCGGTTGCAGCAAGAAGAATATTGAAAGAATTATAATTGCCTTGTCGCTCCAGTTTCGCGTAAGGAACAGCACCAGGCTCACAATGGAAAATAATAGAAGCACATCGCCCGCGGGATAGAATAGTGCGTTAAGCGAGGCGAAGCCAACAAGCAGCACCATGCGCCATAGGAAGCGGTAGCCGAAGTCCTTTCCTTTTTTCTTTTGATTGTTTGTCTGTATGTAAAAAGTGAATCCGAACAAAAGAGCAAATATTGCGTATGCCTTGCCTGCAAAAAGGCAAAACACGGTATTGCCCACGCCACGGTCGAGAGCGTTCAGCCAGGACGGAGAGTCGGTGGGATAATACATGTAGTGGAAGTGTTCTATGCAGTGAACCAAAATTATAGCCATTACGGCAAAACCGCGTAATGCGTCTACTACTTCTATGCGAGGGGTCTTTTCATAAACCGGTTTCATTTATCCTGACTTCTTGTTTTTTATTTCAACTTAAAAAATATCTGCTCTCCGTGCCGGGAGAGTAACGCAAATTTTGGCGAAAATACGAAAAAAAGCAAAATTCCAAGTAAAATATTGCCATTATGTTTATTTATGCCGTAGTGTAAACGTGCCAGCCTTTTGTTGCGATTTGTGCATATTCGTATGGTTGCGGCTGAATATTCTGCTTTGTTTAAGTAAAAAGTAATAAAACTACCGTTTAAATTCTCGATATTTAAAAGTAATGTATTACTTTAGCATGTTATTTAATAAATAATTTATGTGACATGAAAAAAGCGGTATTTTTGTTAACATTGGGTCTTTGCGCTTGCGCAGGAAACAGTGAGCCCGACATCCGCGGGAGTTGGATTGAAGTTTTGCCAGAAGGCGTGCCGTTTGTGCAAGGTATGAACCTTAAAGAAGACGGAACGGCCGAATCTATAGGCATGGCTACGTTGAAGTATAACAAATGGACGTATGAAGGTGACAAATTAATTTTGGATGGTGAAAGTATCGGTAACGGGCAGACAATAATTTTTTCTGACACGATGACTGTTGTCGGTGTTAAAAATGATACTCTTACCGTAAAACGCGGAGAAGAAACCGTGTTTTATGTACGTAAGGCAGAGCAAGGCAAATAAGCAAGGCTGACATTATATAACGCCAATAATCGTTGGAAGATGTTTGCCTTTCGAAAATAAGTTCGCTTAAGACAAAGTTGAAAGTAAGTGACACGGGGTCATTCAGGATATAAAAACTCATGTGTGTTTTTGGATAAAAACGAATCCAGTGTGCGACGCGTGAAAACTTTGAATTAATGCGTCTTTCCAAGGTAAGGACTTCTTGAAAAATATCTCTGAGATATTTCAAAATATGTCTGACATAATTCAAAATAGGTCAGACATATTTTTTGCGCCCTAATAATGAGGATGAAAACTAAACTATTGAAGGCAGACAAAACAGGAAAAGTGCTTGCGGATGTACAGTATAGGAAAATTTTCCGACGTTGGACTGCAGTGAATGACTATTGTAGAATCAGTAAAAAAGGTACAAACATCTATATTTTTGTTACAGCGTGAAGCTGTTATAGTTTATAACTTTGCGATACAATAGAAGGTTAATAATAAAATCAAACCAAGCAATGAAAAAGGTTATATTAATGTCAATATTCAGTATTTTAACTTTTAATGTTATGGCACAAGAAAAAGTAAAACAAACAGCAGGACGTGACCAATTGGGTGAATTTGCCCCGAAATTTGCCGAGTTAAACGATGATGTGTTGTTCGGTGAAGTTTGGAGCCGTACTGATAAATTAGGTCTTCG
>URSZ01000073.1 GCA_900550635.1 uncultured Prevotella sp.
GGGGGGGTGCGGCGGGGGGGCCCCCCCGGGGGGCCCCCCCGCGGCCCCCCCCCCGGGCCCCCGGGGCGGGAACGGAAACAAAAAATTCCCCCGCGCTCCGGCGCGGGGGAATTCGTGTTATGCCTTGTGGCGGTTTACTTCTCGATAGAGAGCAGTTCCACCTTGAAAATAAGCGTTGAGAAAGGAGGTATTTTCTCGCCCGCGCCCCTCACGCCGTAGCCCAACTCGTAGGGTATGTAAATCTCCCACGTAGAGCCGACGGGCATGTTTGTAAGCGCCTGGGTCCAGCCCGGTATAACCCTGTTGCATTCGAAAACGGCGGGTTTGTTGCGCTTGTACGAACTGTCGAACACTGTTCCGTCCACCAGTTTGCCCTCGTAGTTAACCTTGACTTTCGATGTAGCCTGGGGCTTCTCGCCTGTGCCTTCCTTTATGACCTTATACTGCACCTTGGAGCCGGGAAGCGTCTTCACGCCTTCCTTCTTGGCATTCTCGGCAAGGAATTTCTCGCCTTCCTCGCGGTTTTTGCCGTATTTCTGCTCCATGAGCCGGTTGTTGTAGAACTCCATCTGGTTCTGCACAATCTTCATTGCCGAGTCGGTGCTTACAGTAAGGCCTTTTCCGGTTATTCCGGCCACTACGCCTTTCTTGAACTGGTCCTCGTCAATGAACTTCGTGCCGGCCTTGTCGGTGATACGCTGGTTGACGTTAGGCAGAATCTGCTGCATGAGCTGCTGGCCAATCTGCACGCCGGCTGCATAGGCCGCCAGCTTCTTGTCGTCGGGTTTCTTGAGCATTTCGTTCACGCCGCGCATGAAATCGTCCATCTTCGTGGTATCGACATTCATGCGGGTGGCTATGTAACTCTTCAGCCCCGTTGTCTGGGCCACGCCCATGTAAAGGCTGAAATCCTTGAGCGAAACCGTGTCGGCAGGAGTCGACACGGGGGCAGTCTGCCCTACCACCTTCACGCTTGCCGGTTTTGTGTTGTTATTGTTCTGCGCTGCGGCCGGGACGCATAGCAACATCGTGGCCGCGAACGCCGAAGCAACAGTCGTTATCGCTTTCATCAATCAGCGTCCTTTTTCAGTTCAACAAGCTCCAGCTTGAACACGAGTGCCGAATAAGGCTTGATGAGCGAAGCCACGCTGCGCATTCCGTATGCCTGGTCCTGCGGTATGTAAAGCTCCCACGTAGAACCTACGGGCATGTGGGTAAGAGCCTGCACCCAACCCGGTATCATCTGGTTAACGCGTATTTCGACGGGCTTGCCGTTGTTGTTCTTGTAAGAACTGTCGAACACGTTGCCGTCGATAAGGCGGCCTTCGTAGCTTACCATTACTTTCGACGAGTCGGCGGGAATGGGGCCGTCGATAGAACTGGATACAGCTTGAGCCATCTGAATGGCGGGGAGCAGGATGTCCTGTTCCTCCGTGCCCAGGACGCCGTTGTCCCCGGCGTGGGGGTTGAGCGCCTGCCTTTTTGTTCGGGCCGAAGCTCTTCAGGAGCGTTTCGTTCTTGAGCTTGTCTACAAGCACCTGCGAACGCTTGAACGCTTCTTCGTGCGACATTATCATGTTCTTGCCGCGTGTTCCGGCAACGAAACCGGCCACGAGGTTCTTGAGGCTGATTGACTTGGTGCTGTCTTCGCCGTATATCTCGTAGTTAACACCCTTGAGCATTTGGGTTCCGAGCTGCTGGCCTATCTGTATTCCGGCGTAGCGTGCTGCTTTTTTCTTGTCTTCGCCTGCCTGTGCACCTTCTTTCACTCCTTTTATGAATTCATCGAGGTATGCGGTGTCAACTCCGAGACGTTGCGACAGGTATTCCTTTACTCCGCGCGAATTCGACAGACCTATTTCGTAAGAAAGCGAGTCTACTTCGGTTTTAAGGTTTGCTTTCGGTGCTCCGCCGTCACAAGAAGCGAGGAGCGCGGCGGCTCCGGCCGCCATGACAATTAATTTTTTCATTTCTTTGTTGGTTGTTTTTATTTTCGATTGTTCTTGTTTCATCTTTTCCGCCGCTGCGAAGCTCCGTTTGCGCGGCGCGGGTTGGCATTGCCTTAAATCACTTCGATAAGTTCCACTTCGAACACGAGGGCTGCGTATGGCGGTATGCTTGCTCCGGCTCCGTTTTCACCGTAAGCCAGGTTGTAGGGTATGAAGAAGCGGTAAACGGCTCCTTCCTGCATGAGTTGCAGACCTTCTGTCCAGCCGCGTATCACGCCGTTGAGCGGGAAGACGGCAGGTTCGCCACGACGGCGGCTGCTGTCGAACACCGTGCCGTCAACAAGCGTTCCCTCATAGTGGCACTTCACGCTGTCGGTGGCCTTTGGCTTGCGGCCCGTTCCTTCGCGCACCACTTCGTACTGCAAGCCGCTGGGCAGCACCGTAACCCCGCTGCGCGCAGCGTTTTTTTCGAGATATTCCTCGCCCTCGCGCTTTGCGGCCTCGCCTAATTTGGCCTGCTCCGATTTACGCTCGGCGTCGCGGCGCTGGAGGAACTCTATTACGAGCTGCTGCCCCTCGATTTCGTCGATTGCAAGGTGATTGCCCGTAAGCAAATCGCGCACTGCCTGCGTAAAGTCGTTTATGTTCAAGTCCTCGCCGCAGAGATCCTGCAACTGGCGGCCTATTCCCAGGCCCAAAGCGTAACTTACCTTATCCATTTCGATATTTTTAAAAGCTTATGCGTCTGTTTTTTTCTGTACTTGCTTAATAACCGCGCAAATATAATACTTTTATTCCTCGTAGGCGCAGCCGTCAACTTTTTTTATTACTTTTAAAGGATAAGGCAGCCGGCACGTCACGGCCGGATTGCAAAAAACGTGCTTGCGCTTGCCGCTAAGCGGGCATTTCGCTACTTTTGTAATATTCATCAAACTTACAGCCATGAAAAAGATTGTTGTTCTTACCGGCGCGGGCATGAGCGCCGAAAGCGGGTTCGAGACTTTCCGCGACGCCGGCGGCCTGTGGGAGAAATATCCCGTTGAGCAGGTGGCCACCCCCGAAGGCTGGGAAGCCGACCCCGACCTTGTAACCGACTTTTACAACGCGCGGCGCAAACAGCTGCTCACCGCCGTGCCCAACCGCGGGCACGAGTTGCTGGCAGCACTCGAAAGGGACTTCGACGTGACGGTTGTGACGCAGAACGTCGACAACCTGCACGAGCGGGCCGGCTCGTCGCACGTGATACACCTGCACGGCGAGCTTATGAAGGTGACATCCTCGCACGACCCCGACAACCCGCGCTACATACGCACGCTGCGCGACGACGAGGTGATTGTTCCCCACGGCGCAAAGGCCGCCGACGGCTCGCTGCTGCGCCCCTACATAGTGTGGTTCGGCGAAGCCGTGCCCAACATATCGCTCGCGGCCGAGGAGGCTTCAAAAGCCGACATCTTCGTGGTTATCGGCACATCGTTCAACGTTTATCCCGCCGCGGGGCTTATTTACTACGTGCCGGCCGAAGCACCCATTTACATCATCGACCCGAAGGAGGTGAAGGTGGAAAGCAAGCCGCAAATGCACTTCCTGCGCACGGTGGCCTCGAAGGGCATGGAGGAGCTGACGCAGATACTTCAAAAATACAGGTAAAAGGAAGACAAAAATCGACACGCCCGCAAAACCCTTTATTCATGCGGGATTGAACCCCCGTTAGGAGCTAAGAAAAAATACAAGGCACATAATTCGAAATATGTCTGACATATTTTAAAATACAAGGCACATATTTTTGCGCAGCTCCCGACTGCCCCGAAAGCCAATGTTAACGGGTTTCCCGGGAAGCACGGTTTTTTGCCCCGAAAACGTGCCGCAAAACGGTGCGGGTTTTCGCGTTTTCCGGGCAAGGCGGCGCGTTTGTGAAAAAATTAGTACTTTTGTTCATATCGAAAAAACTACACACATGGCAAGCGAAACGCTAACCCCGATGATGCAGCAGTACCGCCGGCTGAAGGCGGAGCACCCCGATGCCATTATCCTTTTCCGTTGCGGCGACTTTTACGAAACCTACATGCAGGACGCCGTAACGGCTTCGTCGGTGCTGGGTATCACCCTTACCCACCGCAGCAACAAGGGTTACGCAAAGAACACCGAAATGGCGGGCTTTCCCCACCACGCGCTCGACGCTTACCTGCCAAAACTCATACGTGCCGGCTACCGTGTGGCTATCTGCGACCAGCTCGAAGACCCCAAGCTCGCAAAAACCATTGTCAAGCGCGGTATAACCGAGGTGGTTACCCCCGGTGTGGCATTGGGCGACAACGTGCTCTCGGCCAAGGAAAACAACTTCCTGGCCGCAGTGCATTTCGGCAACGGGGCCTGCGGCCTTGCGCTGCTCGACATCTCGACCGGCGAGTTCCTCACCGCCGAAGGTACGGCCGACTATATCGACAAGCTGCTGGCCAACTTCTCGCCCAAGGAAGTGCTCGTCGTTCGCGGCAGGCGCGACAAGTTTATAGCCACCTTCGGCAAATACTACGTCTACGAACTCGACGACTGGGCGTTTGTCGAGCGCACTTCGCGCGAAAAACTGCTTAAACATTTCGGCGTGCAAACCCTCAAAGGCTTCGGAATCGACTATATGCACAACGGCATTACGGCAGCCGGCGCCATATTGCAGTACCTCGGCATGACGCAGCACAACCTTACGGGGCACATCACGTCGATTCAGCGCATAGACGAGGAACGCTACGTGAGGCTCGACAAATTCACGGTCAGGAACCTCGAGATAGTAAACGCAATGAACGAGGGAGGCCGCTCGCTGCTCGATGTGATAGACCGCACCGCCACGCCAATGGGCGAAAGGCTGCTGCGCAGGTGGCTGCTGTTCCCCCTGCGCGACATCAGGCAAATAGAAAGCCGCCAGAACGTTACGGAATACTTTTTCCGCAACCCCGACTTCCGCGACACCGTGGAGCAGGGGCTCAAAGGCATTGGCGACATCGAAAGGCTCGTGTCGAAAATAGCCGTTTCGCGCATTTCGCCGCGCGAAATGATGCAGCTGCGCTATGCCCTCGACGCTATCGTGCCCATAAAACAGGCATGCCTCGAAGCCGACGAAAACCTTCAGCGCATGGGAAGCCAGCTGTCCGAATGCGAGGAGCTGCGCTCACGCATAGCGCGCGAAATAGTGCCCGAACCGCCCGCCGTAATCTCAAAAGGCGGCGTCATAGCCGACGGGGTGAATGCCGAGCTCGACGAACTGCGCCGCATATCCCATTCCGGCAAGGACATACTGCTCAAAATACAGCAGCGCGAGATAGACGAAACCGGCATTCCGAGCCTCAAGATAGGCTTCAACAACGTGTTCGGTTACTATATCGAGGTAAGGAACACCTACAAGGAGCGCGTTCCCGAAACGTGGATACGCAAGCAGACGCTCGTCAATGCCGAACGATACATCACGTCGGAGCTGAAGGAACTGGAAGAAAAGATTCTCGGCGCCGAAGACAAGATACTCGCCCTTGAAGCCCGCCTGTACGAGGAGCTGGTAGGCTACGCCTTGCAATTCATCACTCCCTTGCAGCTCGACTCGGCCATACTGGCCGACATCGACTGCCTGTGTTCCTTTGCCCTCGCGGCGGCGGAGCACCGCTACGTGCGTCCCGTTGTGGACGACACCACAGTGCTCGAAATATCCCAGGGGCGCCACCCTGTTATCGAGACGCAAATGCCGCCCGGCGAGGAGTATGTGCCCAACGACATCGAGCTGGACACCGAACGCCAGCAGATAATAATCCTTACCGGCCCGAACATGGCCGGCAAGTCGGCCCTCCTGCGGCAAACCGCCCTCATAGTGCTCATGGCGCAGGTGGGGTGTTTCGTCCCGGCCGACAGTGCGCACGTGGGCATGGTCGACAAGATTTTTACCCGCGTTGGGGCAAGCGACAATATCTCGGCGGGCGAGTCGACGTTCATGCTCGAAATGAGCGAGGCTTCCAACATACTCAACAACATGACGGGCAACAGTCTGGTGATTTTCGACGAGCTGGGGCGCGGAACTTCCACGTTCGACGGCATAAGCATTGCATGGGCAATAGCCGAATACCTGCACGAAGGCCCGAAGGGACACCCGCGCACGCTCTTTGCCACGCACTACCACGAGCTGAACGAAATGGAGAAGCACTTTGCGAGGATAAAGAACTACAACGTGTCGGTTTGCGAAACCGACGGGCACATCGTGTTCATGCGCAAGCTCATGCCCGGCGGCACGGCCCATTCGTTCGGTATCCATGTGGCGCGCCTGGCAGGCATGCCGCCCAGCATAGTGCGCCGCGCCGGCCATATACTGAAGGAACTGGAAGGCACCAACCCCGGCGGCAATATAAAGAAGACCGAAAACATAGCTTCCTCGCGCGAGGGCATGCAGCTCAGCCTTTTCCAGCTCGACGACCCGCTGCTCTCGCAGATTCGCGACGAGATTCTCGGCCTCGACATTGACAACCTCACGCCTGTCGAGGCGCTCAACAAGCTAAACGGCATAAAACGCCTGCTGCTCGGCAAGTAAATGCTCCGCAAGGCCTTTGGCCTACGCACCGGCCGGCATACGGACACAGTGGCGAGGTCGTTTTCATTCCCATCGTCTCCGTTGATTAATTTACGGTGATAATGTGAACATATTACCGTTGAAATTGGCGTTTTTCGTGACCGAAAATTGAAAACTGATTTTCACTCCGTTAATCCCACATGGGAGCAAATAAAAAATATCTCTGAGATAATTTAAAATATGTCTGACATAATTCGAAATATGTCAGACATATTTTCCGCCCCCTGAAAACCCGTTTGCGAAACGCCCGAAAAATGCAGACATACTCCGACATGGCATTTGTCTTGTTGCGGAACATGCGTTTTTTCGCGCTTTTCATCGCCCGTTGTTCATTACCTTTGGCGCGTATTTCAAAAAAACAGGTGAAAAGTCTTTTCTTAAAGGAATAAAAAAGTAACTTTGGAGATTATGCGGCGTGCCCGGGCTTCGGTAACTCCTGGTGCACGGCGGCATTCTGTTTTAAAACCGTGAAAACAAGATTGTTAATCGTGCCGGTAAACTGCCCGGCAGCGCAAATTGTCCCGTTATGAAGAGAAAAACGTTCCTCCTGATGTTGGTTTGCTGTATGCAATGGCTGTGTGTGCCCGCAGCCGGGTTGAAAGGGTTGAAAGTGGAATATGCGGCAAGTCCCCTCGGTATAGACACCCCGCGGCCGCGTTTCAGCTGGCAGATGACGGCCGGCGAACTCGAATACGGCATGCGGCAGAAAGCCTACCGCCTGTGGGTTTACGGCGAGGACGGCTCGTGCCTGTGGGATTCCGGCAAGGTTACGGGCGACAGGTCGCTCAACATAGCATACGCCGGGCAGCCGCTCGAGCCGGAGACACGCTACCAGTGGAAGCTGAGCGTGTGGACGCAGAAAAACAAGGAAATATCAGCCTCGTCGTGGTTCGAAACCGGGCTTATGGAGCAGAACGACAAGGGAGCAAGGTGGAACGGGGCAAAATGGATAGGCGGAGGCAACGGCGACCTGGTGCTCTATTCGCACTACCTGCCCGAATTCAAGCTGAACTATGAGTTCCGGCTCGATAGCCTTTCCGGCGCGCCGGCCACGGCTTTCGTTTATGGAGCTAACGACATAAGGCTCATGGACGCCAACAAGAACCTATACGGCATATCGTGCAAAAAGAAC
This sequence comes from uncultured Prevotella sp., assembly GCA_900550635.1. Classification (GTDB taxonomy): domain Bacteria; phylum Bacteroidota; class Bacteroidia; order Bacteroidales; family Bacteroidaceae; genus UBA6398. The sequence goes on from URSZ01000073.1 coordinate 7,679, forward strand.
GAATCATACATTAAAATAGAACTGGACGCTTCGGCATTGCAAAGCGGCAAGGAGGCGGAAATAAAGGTGTACCGTGTGGGTTACAGCCCGGACGACAAGCCGGGAACGCCGCTGGCAACGCTTAAAGTGCCGCTGCCCGTGCTCGGAAAGGCGAACATTTACGGAAAGCATACCCTGACGCTTACTTCCGACATGGGGGTAACCACATTCTTCCTCGACGGCATGGCAAACGTGGTGGGCGAGGTAAACATGAACCCCATAGGCCGCGGCGGCGACTATATCACCTTCCCCGTACTGGCCGATGTGGGCTTTTGCAGGCAAAGTAACGGGCAGTATCCCGACGCAGCCATTGAAATACGCAACATACGCAGCCCCGAAAACATACTCGCCACAATATATCCGCCCAAGGACGACAACGCGGATAAGGGCAGCGCGATTTACATAACCAACCCGAGCCGCAACGCCGCACCAATGCTCCGCACAGTGTTTCAAACGCGCGGCAAGAAAATAGCACGCGCGCGGCTTTACGTAACCGCACGCGGAATATATGATTTTTACATCAACGGCCGGCGGGTGGGCAACGATTACTTCAACCCCGGCGAGACACAATACAACAAAACGCATTTTTACCAGGCCTTCGACGTCACGTCATACCTGCAAAGCGGCCGCAACGCGGCAGGAGCCGTCTTGTCCGAAGGCTGGTGGAGCGGGGCAATAACCTACACCGGCCGGCATTGGAACTATTTCGGCGACCGCCAGTCGCTGCTCGCAAAACTTGCCATTACATACGAGGATGGCGAGACGGAGTATGTGGTAACCAGCCCCGCGACGTGGAAATTCTTCAACAACGGGCCGGTTGTTTACGGCAGCTTCTTCCAGGGCGAAGTGTACGACGCGCGACGCGAGAAGGCAGTCGAAGGGTGGAGCACCGCCGCTTATGACGATTCAGCCTGGAAGGCCGCGTGCGAAGTCCCACTCGAAGGAAACATAAGCCTTGAATCCGGCGAGGCAAACCCGCGCGTCGACGATTATTCGCAGTACAACCTCACGGGTCAACTTTGTGAGCCGGTAAGGCAGGTAAAGGAACTCACGGCACAGTCGGTCGAGGAAATACGTCCCGGGGTTTACGTTTACGACATGGGGCAGAACATGGCAGGCGTGCCGTGCATAAAATTGGAAGGCTGCAAGCCTGGGCAGCACGTTTACCTGCGCTTTGCCGAAGTGAAATATCCCGCACTTCCCGCCTATGCCGGGCACGAAGGCATGATAATGCTCGAAAATATCCGAGGCGCCATGGCGCAGGACATTTACATAGCACGCGGGGGCAGCGAGACCATAACGCCGCGCTTTACCCTGCACGGTTACCGCTTTATAGAAATAACCGGTATCGACCGCCCGCTGCCGCTCGAGGCGGTAAAAGGCACAGTGCTCAGTTCTGTGGGAAAACTTGCTTCGTACTACGAAACATCCAATCCTAAGGTAAACCGTTTATGGGAGAACATAATCTGGTCCTCTTACGCCAATCTGCTTTCTATTCCCACCGACTGCCCGCAGCGCAACGAGCGCATGGGCTGGGCAGGCGACATATCCGTTTTCTCGCGCACTTCAACCTACCTTACCCGCGGGCCGCAATTCCTGCGCAACTACCTGCGGGCCATGCGCGACGTGCAACGCGCCGACGGGCGCTTTGCCGACGTTGCCCCGATAGGCGGAGGATTCGGGGGAATGCTCTGGGGAAGCGCGGGAATTACCATTCCTTGGGAATGCTACCTGCAATATCGCGACATCGCCTTGCTCGAAGAACATTATCCTGCCATGAAAAACTACACGCAGTACCTCGTTGACAAGTGCGTGAACAAGGAAACGGGAATATTCGACCAAGGCCCTGCGTGGCCCGGAAACCTGGGCGACTGGCTTGCTCCTGAAAACCTCAAGAACGACGCAACGCTGCTTTGGGACGCTTATTTTATTTACGACCTCGACATAATGCGCCAGGTGGCGGGCATACTCGGGCACAAGGACGACTCCGTGCGGTATGCCGGGCTTCGTGACGAGCGCGTGTCGTTCTTCAACCGCACTTACATAGACCCCGCAACGGGTAAGACCCGCTTTGCCGGGCAGGACAAGCTCGTGGACACGCAGACTTCCTACCTTTTGCCTTTGGCCTTCGGAATTGTGCCTGACGACATGCGTTCAAAAGTGGCCGGTTGCCTTGTAAATACCATACAGCGCGCAAACACGTCCGACGACGGCAAACAATGTCCTCCCTATTCGCTGATGACGGGCTTCATAGGCACGGCATGGATAAGCCGTGTGCTTTCCGATTGCGGTTACAAGGACGTTGCTTACCGTCTGCTCCAACAAACGTCATACCCATCATGGTTGTATTCGGTGGAGCAGGGAGCTACTACGATTTGGGAGCGTCTCAATTCATACACGCATACCGACGGTTTTGGCGGCAACAACCAGATGAATTCCTTCAACCATTACTCGTTCGGCTCGGTAGGCGCGTGGATGTATAATTGCTCTTTAGGCATACAGCCCGACACCTTGAATCCGGGTTTCAAGCATTTCTTCCTTAAGCCGGAGTTCGACCCAACGGGTGCTATGAAGTACGCCCGCGGTTATTACGACTCGATGTACGGCCGCATAGCGAGCGGTTGGGAAGTTACGCCCAGGTCGGTGAAATACATGTTCCACGTTCCGGCCAATACAAGTGCCACGGTATGCCTCCCCGCTGAAGGTTTCGGTCGTGTGGCAATGAACAGCCTGTCGCTAAAGGAGGGAAAGGACTACATCATCGAGGACGGCATTCTGAAAATGGAACTCGACCAGGGCAGGTACAGCATAGAAATGTTCCGCAAATAAAATATGCAACCGGCGTGCCCGGAGTTTGGTTCATCCCGCCGGGCATTGTCCGTTGTGTCGCAATCTTTAACAAGATCCTAAAATCCGCAAGCAATCTCAATGGCAATCTCAATTGCAGTAAAGAGCTTGAACACTATGCATCATGATAGTATGAGCGTGAATTTTGTCCGATTTGTGCATACCTTCCCCTTACCCCACAATGCGACTTGAGGCAATACGCAGATTAAAACCATAAGGAACGGACTTTATCCGAATCCAGTTTTGAAAGGTCTTGCATAAGCCCGGTTTTCAGTATAGATATTCAGCACGTATTGCCTTGCTGTCATGATCCACTTGGCAGGTACGGAGATGAAGCTGAAGACAAAAGCCTTTATGCGACTCGTTTCCTTGAGCCCGAAAGCCTTGGTGTCAAGCTTGCTAATGATGGTCTTATAGAAATTGTGTATCAATGCCGTAAGCAGAAGGAATACAGTGTTCTCTGACATGAACGACTTGGGGAGCCTGTTCCAGCCGAATCCGTTGTTCATATCATCGAATATACGCTCTTTGCCCCCACGCTTGTTGTAAAATTCGACGATGTCTCTTGTTGATGAGTCATAATCGTTGGTAAGAATGGATCTGTAGGTGTATTCACCTTCCCACAAGTCAAGCTCTCCATCCATGCGCTTTTGTCTCTGAATGACAAGACGATAGCACTTGCCTTCCCATTTCTCAACAAGAATGGAATTGAGTTCAAACTGGATGCCGTTGATTTCCTCCGTCTTCCATCCCCTCAGTGAAAACAAGTCATCGTAGAGCGAACTGCATCTGTTGGCGCGGATGTAGAAGTGCGTGCAATGCTTCTCTATCTCACTGACAATTTCCTTCGAGCACGAACCACAGTCGGCTCTGAAGCGATTCACACGGATGCTGTTGGCTTCCAGTAGGGCAAAGAATCTCTTGTGGGTCTCAGCCTGATAAAAGCGCACATTTGTGTTACCATCGCTGTTCTCGATATAGACTATCTTGTCACCGATAACATATACGCCAGGCCTGTAGCCGAGGAACTTTTTGTA
>URSZ01000074.1 GCA_900550635.1 uncultured Prevotella sp.
AGCCTCTTGTCGGATTCGAACCAACGACCCCGAGATTACAAATCACGTGCTCTGGCCAACTGAGCTAAAGAGGCGGGGTGGGTAAGCTCTCTGCATCGCGCTGCTACAACCAGCCTACCTTTGCTGCAATCACGCCCTGGAGGATTCAGAGGGAGCTAACCGTACAGCACTTACCCGTTTGGTAATGCGGTGCAAAATTATGTAATCATTCCGAAACGGCAAAATTTTTATGCCTGTTTTTACGAAAAAGTAAATTTCGGCAAATTGTTCCCCTATCCTATCCGTTTTTGTCTGCCACGGGAAAGCGGGTTTCCTACACCCCCAAAAAAAGGTCGGACATATTTCAAAATACAAGGCACATATTTTAAAATTTCTCAGACATATTTTTTCTTTTCTCCTATGTAGGTATAACGCATTGAAAATGAGTACCCATTTTTCGCACCCCGAAAAGGGCATTTTCTTTCCCCGGTTTTCGTGTTTTAAATGTCTGTTTTCGCCTTTGCCTTTACGGGGTAAAAAACACATTATTCCGTCACACCATACTTCGAGCGAAACACAATACAAGGATAATGCAGCTGAAAATGCAAAACACCCGCGCCGGAATGACCGACGCGGGTGTTCTTTTATCGGAAAAGGGTTGTTTACTTGACGAGGACTTTCTTCTTTCCTACGATGTAAATGCCCTTTGCGAGGTTCCTGGTTGCTTCGGCAGCATTGACGTTACGTTTAACGAGCACGCCGTCGATTGTGTAGACGTCTACAATCTCGTTTTCGGTCTCGACGATTTCAACGTTCTTGATGTCGTTGATTATGCCGTTGATTGTGATGGTCTTGTCAACCGTACCGCCGAGGCTCTTAACCTTCGTTACGTCGATGTAACCGCCGCGGCCGGGGATAAATATTTCAGCGTCGGTAGCAACGTTGAGTATCGAATTCTCGAAGTACAGGCTTGCCTGGCCCGTTATGGACATACCTTCGAGCGTGCCGACCAGTCCGTTGGGCGAAACGGCCGAGGTGTCGGTAATTGCGTCGGCAGCAACGTCGGGCAGGTTGAACGTTAGCGGCTGGCAACCGTTCTCGTCAGGTTCGGCCGTAGTAACTACTATGAATGGCTCTCCGGCCTCGAACTCATCCTTTGCGGTGAGCGTGAGTGTGTACGAGGATTCACCGCCAGCCGGGTCGGCTTGGACAGCTATGCCATCTACTGCGTATGTCTCAACACCCGCGTTGAGGTCGGCTATCGTGCCTGCCTCCACAGCCCACGGCAATGTGATTATCGAAGTGCTTTGGGCGGGATAGTCGGGAATGTTGATTGTTCCGTCGGTCTGTTCGGCCACGGGGTCGAATCTCCACAACTGCTGGTCGCCGTTGTTAGACGGATAATTGAGGATTATCCTGTTCGTTCCGTCAGTCTTGATACAATCCATCGGGTCTTTCACTCCCACTTGCTGGAGCTTGAAGCAGCCTTTGCCATAGTAATGGAACTGGTAGGCAGCCTTGTCGCCGCTCATGAGCGGACTGTTGCCTGCTCCCTGGCCGCGGTATGCACCCCAGTACTGTCCGGTGCCGAGGTTCTGTATTGCGAACTGCATTTCCCACGGCTTGGATTCTTCACCTTCGGCAACCGCTTCGTCGCTCTCAATCGGCACTAAGCGCCAGATAGAGTAAACGTCCAGATATTCGCGGCCGTCGTTCTGGTAATCACCTATCTTTATCTTTGCGCCGGTAGAGACATCGGCTATGTATATCGGCTGCTCGATAGCGAAGGAATAATTTTCGTCAGTAACGCCGGAACGTATCACGTACCACTCGTAAGGCTGCGGCAGTATCACGTGGCTCATGAACTCGTCGTAACCGTTGTTCACCTTGGCTACTGCACTGTTGACCTGCTCCTTGGTGGGGCGTTTGGGGTCTACGGAGTTACGCGCCTCGTCAAGAAGAACGTCGAAGTTGTCGATAGCCGCAGCGTCGTCGATTTCGCCAATCCTGTCGCCGTCGTAAGCAAGGCTGACAAGTTCCTTGTATTCCTTATAAAGGTTTACAAGTTCCGTGGTATCAACGTATGCTTCCTGCAGTTTCTTTATTGCAGCCGTAAGTTCGTGAATCGGCGTTTCGGAAGTAATGTCGATAGCAGTGTATTCGGCATACTTGTCGAGTATCACCTTAAGCTCGTCAGCAGCCAGGCGCACCTCTTCGATGTAGTTGTACTGTATGCTCTCGGGGTCGAGGCCGGTGTAGAGCTGGAACTCGGCGCAGTTCCACGCTATGCCGGTAATCTCGGGGTGAGCATACGTGCGTGAAGTGCCTATCACCGGGTCGCCGCCCTCGTAGTTGGTGTAGGTGTTCATTATCACGAAACGTATGTACTTGTACTCCCCGCCGAGCTCTATCATAGGCGACGTATAGGGCACGGACATCATTTCCTTGGGTACGCCCTCGGTAATCTCGCCCACCTTGGTCCAGTCCTTGGTGTTAGAGTCGCGCACGTCGTTGAACAGCCCTTCATCATTTGTGGCGTAGATGGCTATCTCGCTCGGGTTGTCGTGGTAGTTAGGATCCTGACGGCCCAGGAACTCGAAGAAGAACTGCGAAACGGGCTCCTTGAGCGCAACGTTCAGGTTATGATAGCCGGCTCCGGTGGATTGTGGGAAGTTTTCATACAGATAATCCTCCCACTCCTCCACAGTGAGGTCTTCCTTGTTGGCCACGTCGCGATTCCAGGCCGAATGAAGTATCGTGCTCTTGTCACCGTCGATGAGGTTGGAAATGTTGCCCCAGCTGTTGGTATCGATACTGTTTGTGCTGAGCTGCGAGGCGTCGGTTACAAGCGCCACTCGCGAGCCGATAGACGTGCCATAAAGGTTGTTGCCCGTTTCGAGGAGCGAGGCAAGTTGCGAGTAGAGCGCGTCGCGGTCGATATACGTGGAATCTACAAGGCGGTAAGCAGCTTGAAGCGCGGCGATGTCGGCTTCGGTAATCGTTCCGGCACTGAGTTTTCCTTCTGCGGCAGCTATGGCTTCATCCAAAGCGTCGCAAGCCTCTTTCATGCCGGGAACGGTGAAATATTCCGACGTAGGCAGGGCCTCGGCCTCGTAAACCTGCATTTCGCTAAGGTTGAACGTTATGCCCGTGGTCTGCGGCGAGGCGAAGGTCCGCACGCTGCCCGGCCCGCTGTTCACCGTGCCTTTCACCACGAAGCGCAGGTATTTGTAATCTGCCCCGAGGTCGATTACGGGCGACGAGAAATGTCCGAGCGCCACCCTGACGGGGAAGTTGTATTCTGCGGCGGTCATGTCGATTATCTCCGTCCACAAGGAGGAGTCGGCCGCAGCGGTGCTTTTTGCAAGTTCGTCGTCGTTGGTGCCGTAGATTGTTATGTGGTTAGGTGTGTCGCAATAAGAGGCGTCGTTGCGTCCGGTGAACTCAAAGGTGATTTTCGACACCGGTTCGTCGAGCGCAAATTGCAGGTTGTGCCACCCGTCGCCACTCCCGAGCGGCAGGCCGGCCGTGGAGTAACGCGCGCGGTCCCACGCGGAGTGGAAAACCGTAGAGGTGGAGCCGTCGATGAGGTGTTTGTAGGCCGAGCCGTCGCTCGTGCTCTGCGTGTTGGCGCTTATCTGGTCTTCGCGCGTTATGAGCGCCTTGTAATCATTGGCTTTGTTGTGCGAGGTGCGTGCGCTGTCCAAGGAGAGTGACATTTCCTCTGCAAGGAACGCCTGCGCGCCCTGGTTTACGAGGCGGTCAATCTGCTCCTGGTCGGTTACGTGGCGCAAATACCATTCGGCCACGGAGTTGCCCGAGCCGTCCTGCTTCACGATGAGCCCTTCACGGCTCATGCCGTCGTTATAACTTGCGACAGCGAGGCTCGTGTAGTTTCCGCCGCCGTATATGTGGAACTGTCCGGGCATTGCCTTAAGCCATTCTATTGTCTGGTCGGTTTCGTGCGCGGGTGTCATGACCACGTTTGTGCCGCCCTCGGGAACAGTGCCTATATACTCGCCCGAGGCCACGTTCTTAACGGAGAATTTGCCGTCGGCGAGCTTCTCGATGTACCACAGCTGCGTTGCGTTGCCTGTGTCGGTAGAGGCGTAGGCGAGCTGCCGGTCTTCGTTCACGCACAGCGACTTGGTTATGCCCTGGTAGTGCTCAAAGCCGGAATAAGCATTCACGATGTTGTAGTAGCCCGTCTCCACGGGGTGCACGCCCGTTGCCATGAGTTCGCCGATGGCTGCGCGCAGGTCGGCGCTGTATTGTGCGAGCGTCTCGTCGGAAGCGCCGTCCAAAATTGCTGCCTGGGCCTGTTCGTACAGGCTGTAGGTTGTTTCATACTTGGTCCGGTCGGTAAATCCCGGGTCGGTGCCGAACTCGAACCCGTAAAGCTTGAATATCGTGCCCACGCTGTCAACAAGGGCCTGCAACTCGTCGCCCGGGCCGGAGGCTTCGCGCGGGGCGTAGATTTGCAGTTCGGAGAGGTTGAAGGTAACGCCCGTGATTTCCGGAACGGCGAACATGCGGGAATCCACCTTGTTCATGTGCGTCGTGCCTTTCACCACGAAGCGCAGGTATTTGAAAGCCTGCGGCATGTTGATTACCGGCGACTGCCAGGGTATTTCGGTTACGAGCACGTCGCCTGGAAAATCGGTGTTCTCTGGGGTAAGTTCGGTTATGCGCACCCACTTGTCCTGGTCAGCGTTCGATGTGCTCTCCCAGAGTGCGGGGTCGTTGGTGGCGAATATCTCGATGTCGTTGGGGTTGTCGTGCCAGTCGGAGTTGCGCCCCAGGTACTCGAAGCGGAACGAGCTCACCGGCTCGGAGAGTTCGAATTGCAGGTTGTGATAACCGGGGTCGGAATTTATGCCGCCGCTCAGCGTGGCCAGCGTTGCCACCCACGATTCCTCAGTTGTGGAACCCGAAGCCATTTCGTCGCTCCAGACGGAGTGGAATATGGTGCTCACGTCGCCGTCGATGAGATTGGCGTAAGCGCCGCCGTCGTCGGTCGACAGGCTGTTCGATTTAATCTGTTCGGCTATGCCGAGCTGCGATTCCCATATCAGCGACGCGCCGCTGTCAGCCTCTTTGGCCAGTGCGATGTCGGCATATATGGCTTTGTGGTCGGAATAATACTCGCCTGCTTCGTTGGCAGCGGGGCAAATCACGGAACGCTCCACTGTGGTGCCTTTCGACGCAAAGATGAAGTCTATCTTATGATCGGCCACGTTGGGATAAGTGCCCCAGATGTCGAGCGTGCCGGGCCCGCCCTCGGTTTCCGCGGCCGCTTTCCACGTGTCTATGCACGGGTATGAGTAGTTCACGAGCAGGTCGTAACCTTCCGACTTGTCATTCAGGTTGAAGTCGGCGTTGAACACGAACGGCAGGCTTGGAGCCAGGCCGCGCACCGTCTCCTTGATGAGCTTGGCCGATTCCACGCGGGCCTCCTCGCTCACGTGGTCGAAGTGCGTGTTGAGGTAAACGAAACTCGCTCCCGTGGCCACGTCTTCGAGCACTGCCCACACGGCAATGCGGTTGCACGAGGCGTTCCAGCCTATCGACGGTTCGTTGGGCGTGGGCGACAGCCAGAAATGCCCGCTGTTTACGAGGCGGAACTTGTCGGCACGGTAGAACAAAGGCGTGCCCTCGCCCTTGGTGCCGTCGTCGCGCCCGGCAAAGATGCTTGCGTAGCCGTCCAGCCCGGCCTTGACATCCTCATACTGCTGCGGCACGGCCTCTTGCACGCCGAGCAGGTCGGGCTGCACTTCTTTAATAAGGGCACAAACTCTGTCAATGCGGTTTGTCCACTGGTTTTCGGCCGCATCCGACGTGTTTAGGACGCGGATGTTGAACGACATGACGCGCAAATCAATTGCACCGCCCGGGTCGCCCCGCAAAGGGCTCACCCATGCCCCGAGCACCAAAGCGCACAGGAGCATTAAAAGTTTCCTTCGTTTCATAATACGTTGTTTTTTATTGTTATAAATTGAGGTGTCATTGCCTGCAAGCCCTATATCCGCACGCATAGCATTGAAGCGGCGGACATCGGCAGGGAAACTACGCTTCAAAATTAGTATAAATTAATAAATCACCCCCCCGAAATAGTTAATTTATAGTTAAATTTAAAAATTTTGCAGCTGTTTGGCGTTTTTCCGTGCCCTATTACATGGGGCGCACACCTATTCCGGCAAAAAACACGGCACGAAAGTATTGCTTGCCTGTTAACAGACTTTCTCGGAAAAATTAAGTTTACGTTAAATCAGACAACATTCCTGCCGTTCCGGAAAACTGCTTATCCGCGCGTTGCGCCCTCCGCAGGAGCAAGGGGAAATTACAAGGCACATATTTCAAAATATGTCAGACATATTTTGAAATATCTCAGACATATTTTTTGCCCCCTGAAAACCCGTTCGAAAATAGCTCCGAAAATGCGGACAAAACGCAGACACGCACCGGGACAACCGGCACACACGTCAAACAAACACGTGAATCTGCCGGATTCGTGCCATTGTCGTAGAGATGGGATTTATCGCGTCTACCCGGGTAGCGCAGGCAAAACGAAGAATCCCGCACCGGGGTGAAGCGGTGCGGGATTCGAAAGTGTTATGCGGGAAAAGAGGTTACTTGACGAGTACTTTCTTCTTTCCTACGATGTAAATGCCCTTGCCAAGGTTGTCGGTGGCTTCGGAAGCCTTGACGTTGCGCTTCAGGAGCACGCCGTCGATTGTGTAGACGTCTACAATCTCGTTTTCATTATCAACTATTTCAACGTTCTTGATGTTGTTGATTACGCCGTTGATTGTAATGGTCTTGTCAATCGAACCGCCGAGGTCCTTAACCTTCGTTACGTCGATGTATCCGCTGCGGCCGGGTATCGTGTAACCGGCGTCGGTAGCTACATTGAGTATCGAGTTCTCGAAGTACAGGCTTGCCTGGCCTTTTATTGTCAATCCTTCGAGTGTACCTACAAGACCGTTGTAGTCAACTGCCGAAGTGTCAACAATTGCGTCAGCCTCTGCAGGCGGGAGAATGAATACAAGCGGCTGCTGTCCGTTTGCGTCGGGCTCCGCCAAGGTTTCGATAACGAACGGCTCGCCTGCCTCGAACTCAAACTTCTCTGTGAGCGTGAGGGTGTACGACGGTTCGTCGCCTTCAGCGGCTTCGTTCTCTACAACGCTGTTGATTGCGTAGGTCTTGATGTCGCCGTTAATGTTGCTTATCATGTTGTCGCCCGTGAGGTCGAACGGCAGGGTTATAATGCTGGTCGACTGTGCCGGGAACCAGTTGATATTTACCATATCGCCGCTGTTTTCGAGCACGTCGTCAAACCTCCATGCCTGCTGGTGGTCGCCGTTGGCCGGGTAATTGAGCACTACGAACTCGGTGCCGTCAGCCTTGATACGGTCGAACGGGTCTTCAACGCCTTCCTGCTGCAGGGCGAAGCAACCCATGCCGTAGAAGTAGATGTTGTAAGGTGTCTGTTCATTGCTCATGAGAGGACTGTTGTCCGCTCCCGGTCCGCGATACGGGCCCCAGTACTGTCCGGTTCCGAGACTCTGAATAGCGTACTTCTGTTCCCAAGGCTTGGGTTCTTCGCCGTCTGCCGGCTCGTTGCCTTCAACGGGCACAAGACGCCAGATAGCGTAAATGTCGCGGTATTCATTGCCGGTGCCGTCCAAAGGATAAGGACCTATCCAGAGTTTAGCCCCTGCCGATACGTCGCCGAGGTATACAGGCTGGTCTAAGGCATACTCGCGCGTTGAGCCGCTCCTTATTACATACCATACGTAAGGCTCGGGCATGATTACGTGGCTCATGAATTCTTCATAAGAAGAGGTTATAACATCGGTAGCGGCGTTCACCTGTTCCTTGGTAGGCCGTTTGGGGTCGATGAGTGCGCGTCCATTGTCAAGGGCTGCGTCAAATGTCTCGACAGCCGAATAGTCGTCAACGTCGCCCACGAGGTCGCCCTCGGTAATGCCGCGCGAAAGGATTTCCTTGTATTCCTTGTAAAGCCCACACACTTCCGTCGTGTCGACGTATGCCTCCTGGAGCTTCTTAACAGCGGCCGCGAGCTCGTCGACCGGTGCTTCGGAATTGATGTCGCTGGCCGTGAAACCGGCATACTTGTCCATTACTTCCTTAAGCTCGTCGGCGGCAACGCGCACTTCCTCTATATAGTTATACTGTATGCTCTCCGGGTCGAGGCCAGTGTACATCTGGAACTCCGCTACGTTCCACGTAATACCCGTTATTTCGGGCACCACGAAGTCGCGGTTGTTTGCTACGCCGGGGTTGTCCTCATGGTTGTTGGCCGTCGAAGTGTTCTTAACAACGAAACGGATGTACTTGTACTCGCCGTTAAGCTCTATTACAGGCGAAGTGTAAGGTATCTCGGAGTACCCGCCGGTTGGGAATCCTTCGGTAAGCTCGGTTATGAACTGCCACTTCGATGTACCGTCGGCGCGTACATCATCGTAAAGCGAAGCGTCGTTCGTTGCATAGATTTCAATATCGGTTGGGTTGTCGTGATATTCCGTGCCGTAGCGCGAGAAGTATTCGAAGAAGAACGACTTCACCGGCGCGGCGAGCGAAACGCTGAGGTTGTGGTAACCCGCGCCGAGCGATTCTGAATATGTGTTCAGAATGAGTTCTTCCCACGATTCTTTCGTGGTTGTCGGTTCACGCATGGCAACGTTCCAAACGGAGTTGAAGCTCGTGGTTATGTCGCCGTCAATCATTGCGTCCAATCCGCCTTCTGCCGGGTCGACGCTGTTGGTGCTGAGCTGCGACACGTCGCTGATTAGGGCAACGCGCGAACCGGTGGACTGGTCGTAAAGATTGGTGCCCGTTTCGAGGAGCGACTTAAGCTCGGTGTACAGCCCGCTGCGGTCAACGTAAAGCGTGTCGACAAGGCGGTAAGCCGTTTGCAGGGCTGCGATGTCGGCTTCGGTAACGGTGCCGGCAGCAAGTTTCTCCTGCGACGCCGTTATTGCGGCTTCAAGAGCGTCGCACGCTTCCTTCATGCCGGGAACGGTGTAATATTGCGACTTCTCGGTAGGCGTCGGGTCGTAAATCTGGAATTCGCTGAAGTTGAACGTAACGCCCGTGGCCTGCGGCGACATGAACGAGCTGGCGCGCGGCGCGCCGGGTTCCATTGTCACGGTGTGCTTCACCACGAAGCGGAGGTACTTGTACGAGCCGCCGAGGTCGACTACGGACGACATGTAGTGTGCCAGAGGTATGCGGCCCGGGAAGTTGTAAACGTCGTCGGTCATGTCGGCTATCATGTCCCACTGCGCGGAGTCGGCAGCCGCCGTGCTTGCGCCGAGGGCGTCGTCGTTGGTACCGTACAGCGTCATGTGGTCGGGAGTGTCCCAATAACCGCCGGAACTCACGCGGCCGCGGAACTCGAAAGTTATCTGAGACACGGGTTCGTCGAGCGTGAACTGGAGGTTGTGCCAGCCGTAGCTCTCGCCCAGGACGGTGGGTGCTGCCATGGCTGCTTCCCAAACGGAATGGAATATCGTGTTGGTGTTGTTGTCGATGAGGCCTGCGTAAGTGGAGCCGTCGCCCGTGCTGTACGCATTGGAACTTATCTGGTCGGCACGGGTGATGAGCTTGGTGTATTCGTTGGCCTTCATGCGCGAGGTGTTCGCGCTGTCAAGGGCGAGGCTCATGTTCTCGCGCAACAGGGCTGTGGACCCTTCGGCGAGGAGCTTGTCGATGATTTCCTGGCTTGCGGGCTTGTGCAGAAGCCACACCGAGGCACTGTTGCTCACGCCGTCATACGTTACTATGCGCCCGCTTATGCCCACGCCGTTTTCATGCCCTTCGGTATGGTATTCGATGTCGTTCAAGACGTTGGCTATGTGGTACTGCCCCACTACTGAACCGTCGGCTGTTATGGTCTGGTCTGTCACGTGCGTGGCCGTCATTGGCACGCGCTTCGACACGCCTTTCACCGAGCCGATGTATTGGCCGGAGGCAACGTTCTTTATGGAGTAGTAGCCGTTGTCTAATTTCTCGACGTACCACAGCTGTGTTGCGTCGAGCGAATCGGTGTTGGCCCAGCCGAGTTCACCCTGCGCGTTGACACACATGGATTTCGTAACGCCTTGCAGCCGCTGGTAATCGGGATAGCAGTTTATAAAATAATAATAGCCTGTATCAACGCCGTGTATTCCGTTTTCGATGAAGTCGGTGAGGGCGGCGCGCAACTGTGCCAGGTATTCGGCGCACTCGCTGTCGGCGGCACCATTGAACACCGCGCTTTCAGCCACCTCCCAGGCGGAGTAGGCGGCGGCATACTTGTCGGCATCGACATAGCCGGGGTCGGTGCCTATCTGGTAATCGTTGTTGTTCCACATGTTCTGCACGCTGTCAACAAGAGCCTGGAGCTCGTCGGCCGGGCCGGTGGACTCGCGCGGGGCATACACCTGGAACTCGCTTATGTCGAACGTAACGCCCGTAACGTCGGGAGCGGCAAAGGTGCGCTCTGCCGTCTGGTTCTGGTTGGTAGTGCCCTTAATCACGAAACGCAGGTATTGGAACGGCTCGGGCATGGTTATCTCGGGCGACTGGTACGGCTCCCTTATGACAACCTCGTTGGCGGGAAAGTTGCCGTTCTCGGGTGTGAGTTCGGTAATGAACGTCCACTGGTCCTGGTTGGAGTTCGACGTGCTTGCGGCCACCGACGGGTCGTTCGTTGCATAAATGACCACGTGGTTGGGGTTGTCGTGGTACGTGGCGTTGTTGTTCCCCTTGTACTCGAAGCGGAACGTGCTGACCGGCGCACCGAGGGCAACCTGTATGTTGTGGTAGCCAGGGTCGGTATTCACGCCGTTATAAAGCCCGGATAGTATCTGCACCCATTCGTCCTCCGTTATGCTGGCGTTTTTCATGCCGCCCGCGTCCCACACGGAGTGGAAGTAAGTGTTTACATCTCCGTCTATGAGGTTGGTGTATGGAACGGAATAATCCGTGTGCACACTGTTGAAGCTGAACTGGTCGCCCGAGGTTATCTGCGGCTCCCATATTATGTAGCCAGCCTTGGTGGCTTTCTTCTGCGGGCCGGTGTCGGCAAGAAGCGGACACAGCCACGTTCCCGGCAACAACATGCACAGGAGCGCTAATAAAATACTTCGCTTCATAGGATTTGTTTTAATGGTTAATGAATATCTCATGTTTTTCAAGATTTGCGCAGCATTGGGTGAATGCAACGGGGCGCATTGGTACGGGCATACGCGTTCCCCGTCCAAATTTATAAATTGTTTTGCTTACCGGCAAACAAATATTATAAAAATAAACAGACGTTTAAAGAATTTTAATTAATCACGGAAAGGCCGCCGCAAGCCCCGGTTAATACAGGGGCAAAAAAAGGTCTGACATATTTTAAAATACAAGGCACATATTTCGAAATATGTGCCTTGTATTTTTTCTTTGCTCCGAGAGGGGGTTCGGAGGGCTTTTTGCGTTTTAACATTTCCGCCCTCGCGGGGCTGTTGCAACACGTTAAAAGATACTGTTTCAAAAAGTGTGTCTCGGATAAAAGAAAAAAGTCTACAGATTTTTTAGATTTGCAAGAGATAAAAAC
>URSZ01000075.1 GCA_900550635.1 uncultured Prevotella sp.
ATTACGTTGCTTGCTCCGCTCACTGACGTTGCACCGAAATTACCGTGTTTTGCCACGTGATACCCTGCTCCTGCTACTACAAAGCAAGCGCATGTAGATATGTTGAACGTGTTCTTCCCGTCGCCACCTGTTCCTACTATGTCAATGGGTGAGAACTCCGACAGGTCGACGGCTATGCGTGTCTCGAGAAGTCCCTTGCGGAAGCCCAGCAACTCGTCTACCGTAGTTCCGCGCATTTCCATCATTGCAAGCATTGCTGCTATCTGTATCTCCGTGAAACGTCCTTCGTTTATTCCGAGCATTATCTCGTATGTTTCCTGTGTGGTAAGGGTTTCTCCGTTTTTAAGTTTGAGCAATATTTCTTTCATCTTGTTTCAGGCTTGGTTATGGTATATGAAATTCCTTATTATAGTCATTCCGTCGGGCGTAAGTACCGATTCAGGATGGAACTGTATGCCGTGAATGTCGAGTTCCCTGTGACGCAGCGCCATTATGTAGCCTTCTTTGCTGCGCGCCGTCACTTCGAGACATTCGGGAAGGCTTTCGTCGCTTACTATCCACGAATGGTAACGCCCCACCGGGATTTCGTGCTCCAAGCTGTCGAAAATATAATCGTCGGACGTTATTTCAACGGGAGTCTGTACTCCGTGAAAGACATTCACGAGGTTCACGAGCTTTGCTCCGAAGGTTTCGCCGATTGCCTGTTCGCCGAGGCAAACACCCAGCATGGGCTTCTTGCCTGCATATTCGCGTATTACGTCGAGCAGCAGCCCGGCTTCGGAAGGTATTCCCGGTCCTGGCGACAGGATTATCTTGTCGTATTTCCCGATGTAGCCGAGTTTGAACCTGTCGTTGCGTACTATTTCGGTCTCTGCCCCGAGAGCCTTAACGGCATGAGCCAGATTGTAGGTGAATGAGTCGTAATTGTCTATTATTACTGCTTTCATTGTTGTTGTGTATTAGTTGTATTTTTCGGCTATCCTTATTGCGGCCTCAAGTGCCCCGAGTTTGTTTTTCACTTCCTGCATTTCCTGCTCCACATCGCTTTTGGCCACTATGCCCCCGCCGGCCTGGAACCACAGCGTGTTGTTGCGGCTTACGAAGGTGCGTATCGTGATGGCCTGGTTCAGTTCGCCGTTCATTCCTATGAACCCTATGCAGCCGCCGTAGGCTCCGCGGTTGTGCGGCTCATACCGGCTTATGAGTTGAAGCGCGCGTATCTTTGGCGCGCCGCTCAATGTGCCGGCCGGGAAGGTATCCATGAAAGTCTTTATCGAATCAGTGCCTGCATTGAGTTCCCCCGACACGCGGCTAACAAGGTGTATCACATGGCTGTAATACTGAGGTTCGCGAAAGAATACTACTTTTACGTCGTGGCAGTTGCGGCTCAGGTCGTTGCGTGCGAGGTCGACAAGCATGACGTGCTCGGCGTTCTCCTTCGGGTCGGCCAGCAGGGCTTCGGTCAGCTTCCTGTCGGTCTTTTCATCTCCGCCGCGGCGCGTAGTTCCCGCTATCGGGTCGATGTAGGCGTTGTTTCCTTCAATGCGGCAGTGTGTCTCGGGCGAGGAGCCGAATATGCGGAACGAACCGAAGTCGAAATAAAACAGATATGGCGACGGATTGACGCTCCGCAGCGCGCGGTACAGGTTGAAGTCGTCGCCTGTGTAACGCTGTTCGAAACGGCGCGACATTACGATTTGGAAAACATCGCCGCACCGGCAATGTTTTATGCCCTGCCTTATGTTCTCGCGGTGCTGCTCGTCGGTAAGCGTGCTTGTTGTCCCGCCCAGGGCGTGAAAGTCGTATGTCCTGAAGTTATTGTTGTTTATCCTGTTTTCTATGCGTTCGATGTCGGCATGCTCGTTGTCACGGTCGAGGGCTACGAGTTCCATTTCGTGGCGGAATCCCTTGAACACAATTATATACCGGTAAAGGATGTACAGAAGGTCGGGCGCGTCGTTGCGGCTGGCCGTGCTGTCCTTTATTTCAATGTCGTCGGTGTACCTTATCACGTTGAACGATGTAAACCCGTACAACCCGCAGCATTCTGCATACTCGCCCTTTATGCTGAAGTGCGATATGAAATTGCTTATTGCCTGTTCAATGCGGTTTTCCTTGCCGTCGAGCTTTGACGTTTCCTCGTTGCCGTCGGGATATACCGCCGTGGCATATCCGTGATGTACGGAAATCTTGGCTATGGGGTCGAGCCCGATGAACGAGCGGCCGTTCTCGCCGCCGTGGTAATCGGAACTTTCCATCAGTGCACTTTGCGGAAAAAGGTCGCGCACCTTGAAGTAGGTGGTGACAGGAGTGTGCAGGTCACCGTCGAGCACTCTCACGTTTGTTGTATAGTTGTATTTTTTCATCTCTTTTCTTCAAAAAAATATGTCAGACATATTTTGAATTAGGTCAGACATATTTTAAAATATCTCAGACCTATTTTTTTCTTGCTCCCGGAGTTTTTTTGCCCCTCTCAAATGGCATGGTTTTTGCTACTTCTGCGATTTTCTTTTTGGACTTTCCTTTTTAGGAGAAGTATTATCCGCCCCCACTCCGTTCATGTATTTCAGATAAGTCTCCATGTCCTTGTCGCCACGTCCCGAAACGGTGACAACAACCACGTCGGAGGGTTTGAAATCCACCTTTTCCAAAGCGGCCAAAGCGTGCGACGATTCGAGCGCGGGGATTATACCTTCGGTTTTTGTGAGCAGCATTGCCGCTTCGAGGGCCTCGTCGTCGTTTATGGCCATTACGGTGGCCCTGTGCTTCCTGGCCAGGTTTGCGTGCATTGGTCCTATGCCCGGATAGTCGAGCCCGGCCGAAATTGAATAAGGCTCTATTATCTGCCCGTCGGTGTCCTGCATTACCAGGGAGTACGAACCGTGCAGCACGCCCGGGCGGCCGAGCGATATGGTTGCAGCCGAATAGGGCGTGTCTATGCCTTTTCCTCCGGCTTCGGCAAGTATGATTTTCACATCCGGGTTGTCGAGGTAATGGTAGATTGTTCCTGCCGCGTTGCTTCCCCCACCCACGCAGGCCACGAGGTAATCGGGCACCGTGCGCCCTTCGTGCTCGCGCAGCTGGTGCATTATCTCTGCACTTATTACGGATTGCAGCCTTGCAACCATGTCGGGATACGGGTGCGGGCCTACGGTGGAGCCTATAACGTAGTGCGTGTCGTCGGGATGGCAGCACCAGTCGCGTATGGCCTCGTTGGTGGCGTCCTTGAGCGTCCTGTTGCCCGAGGTGACGGGCACTACCGTAGCCCCGAGCATTTTCATCTTCTCGACGTTTAGATGTTGCCTTTCCACATCGGTCTCGCCCATGTAGACGACGCACGGCAGATTCCTGAGCGCGCACACCGTGGCTGTGGCCACGCCGTGCTGGCCGGCGCCCGTCTCGGCAACGATACGCTTCTTGCCCATGCGTTCGGCAAGGAGCACCTGCCCGAGCGCATTGTTTATCTTGTGCGCACCGGTGTGGTTCAGGTCTTCCCTTTTCAGGTATATCTTGCAACCATAGCGTTTGCTCATGCGTGCCGCATGGTACAAAGGCGAAGGACGGCCGGCATAATCGCGCAACAGCGACGTGTATTCCCTTACGAAATCCTCGCTTTCCAGTATTTCGATGTAGCTGCGGCGCAACTGTTCGACGCAGCCGTGCAGAATCTCGGGAACATAAGCCCCGCCGAAGTCACCGTAGTATCCTTTTTCGTCAACTGTAAATTTTTCCATGTCTGTTTACTTTTATTTTTTTGTGTTACGTTATGAATTTAGCGCGTAAAAAAACCGGGACCCGCTGCAAGTGTAGCGGGTCCCGGTTTTACGATATATTATATGTTACTTATATATACGACTAATTACACTTGCGAATTTTATTTCTCAAGTGACGCCACCAAAGGTTGTTCGTATAAATGAATTGCATATATTCTTTCTTGTTTCGGAGCAAAAATATGTATTTTTCGCGAAAAAACAAATTTTCTTCTGCTTTTTTGTTTTATTTTCTCATCTTCCTACCATAGGGCTTCTTCCCAGCCCGCGTCTTTATACCATTCAGTGTAACGGAATTCCTCGTTCAAATCGCCGAAAATACACTCGTTAGCGTTACGTGTGTAAATCTCCTGCGGAATGAATGCCGAGATACCGCAATAATTGTCAAGGTCCACATCAAGGTAAATGCTGTTGTCGTAGCGGTCGTAGCATACAAAAAATTCAGACGAGGCATTCTTGTAAACTATACATTTGTCGAGCTGCGTTTTCCAGGTCATGTACTCATAGGACGGAAGTATTTTCTTCATTGCGGCATTAAGGTCATAGTAATGCGGGCGGTAGAACAGTTCGTACATGTATGGAGAATAATTCATCACGTTGGACATATCGGGGTAGTTCTTTTCCGCAGCGCTTACGTCGTCGCCGTATGCTTTAATCTTGGAGATGTATTTGCGTGTCTCGGCGGCGAGATTCTCAAGCTCCGACGTCTTTACGCACGAAATAACAAGCCCGAAGTCGGAATACACGTTAGACAGTGGCAACGAGGTAATGTATGAAAAATACTTTTCGGCAATGTCCTCCGGATTTCCAGTAAAAAGCCCGTCGCGCATAAGCGTGGTGTAGTTAGCGCCTATTGCAGGAGTGGAGATAGGACACGCAACCACATAGTCGGTTACATCGCGCAAGGCATAGTCCACTTCGATACACTGCATGAGACATGCGTCGAAAAATATGTATTGCGGACGCATTCCACTCTCGCTAACGGCTCGCGCAAGGTCTTCTATTTCCATCGAAGCCCCGTAACGGAAACGACTGTCGGTGTCGTATTTCATATCACCGCCTGTGCCTACGTCTATTCCGAACGATTTGGAACTTTTATAATCGGTGTTCCACGACGGTAGCCAGCCGTCGGCGTGCGACCACATCACAAGTCCGTAGCGTTCCGAGGGATAAGTCTGTTTAACCCAGCTTAGCAATTCGCGAAGTGTCTCGGGGTCGGAAGAACACAGGTTCGTGCTGAATTTCTTTAAGAGCTGTGGCTTGCGGCAACCTTTGTAAATGCGGTAGATACGCGGGTTCTGCGCGTCATCGACGTACATTATCATCTGGTCGCGTGAATTCAGGAACTGACTTCCGGCCATTATTTCGGTAGAGTCGCTGTTGTGGAACTTTTGGTAGCCCAAACTGTTCTCGGCCGAGACGTACATCACAACTGTGTTGCGTATTCCTTTCTTGTTATTGTTGCCCGAACCGTTATCATCGTCGCTGCATGCCGTTGCCGTAAGCAAGGCAAAAAGCAGCAGGGCTAAATATCTTATATTTCTCATGAGTTTGAACGTTTTTGCTGTTTTAACGATTTATTTACTGTTGTGTTTTACCGGTGTTCCCTTCTTTTCCTTCGTTCCAGGTTATTTCAATATGTTTGTAGCCGAAAGCGCGGAACATCGACTCGAATTTTTCCGTAATATTCCGGGCTGCTTGCTGCCGCTGCCCTTTCCCGAAACTGCGCTGAAGCATTTTGCTGCGCGCTTTACGGTAAAGGGCCTCATAGGTTACCGCGTTCCATTTGCCACTCTCGGTAAAAGTGCGCGTGCGTGCTTCGTCAATAAATTCCGGATTGAGCAATGTGATTTGCGGAAGTTTGAGAAGGGCAGTGTCACCTTTGGCTGTGAACCAGTCATCGGTCGCATTTTTCATGTCTACTCCTAAGCGAAGCGTTCCGGTATATATGCGTACAAGATTCTTGTCTCCGAAAAAATGTTCCTCAGCCGTATCCACCATTTCCTCGCACTCTATGGCCAAGGCTTCCCACTGGCGTATTTCACGAATGCTTTGTATTTGGTTGGTAGTAGTTCCTATATGCTCCGTTGTAGTGACTTTTATGGAGGATGTCTTACTTACCTTACTGAACAGCACAGAAGCCACAATTAATATAACTATTGCAAGCGAGACATACGGATATTTCACAAACAAAGTCCATATTTGTTTCAACAGATACAATGGAACCATCCACAGATAGTCCATGCGGTGCGACCAACGACGTTTATTGCGCCGGTTGCGTTCCTTATCGTAGGATGATTTTATTTCAGGTTCCATTTTATCTGGTATTTCTTACCGCGTTATTTTTTAATCAGCCGTTCCACGTCGGTCCAGCGCAGTATGCTCCGGTCGTTAACAGCAGGTCTGAAATTTATCGTAATGTCCTGCTCCTCGTAGCCCATTTCCTTAATTATTGGCACGAGTGCATTCACCGCGCTTACGCGGGCTGACTCTATTATTCCGAGTTCGGGAATGTGTTTCTCAATGCTGTCAACCCCTTGCCGCGTGTAGTTGTCTATCTCCGAGGCTTTGAAGTCGGAGCGCAAAGTTCCTACAGCCTTTCGTATGCCTTTGTGGTCTATTTTCGAACTGCTCACAACTATCGTCGGGTCGGGCAGAGTTATAGTGATTCTATTTCCTCGTCGCTTTATGTTTGTAACGTCGAAATCCGAAAAATCTATATATCCCCGCAGCGTGACATCGATAGGTATTGCTATTTTCCTGTCTCCTACGGGCAGTTCCTGTTTAAAGGAATGCGAAAGCAACGAACCGCTTACAATGATTTTATCGTCAAACGTCACAATCTTGTGCAAACTGTATTCCGTTGTTACCAGTCGCGAACAGCGCGCTATCCTGTCGGCCAACAACTGAGTTGTGTCAGTTCTTCCGGCTTGGGGAATCTGCGCTTCCGTACCGGCATGTTTTTCACCTCCGCCGCACGATGCCGCTGCAAAAGCCAATAGTATAATCAATGCGCACCTTTGCATGTCGCTCGTATTAATTTTGACAAAAGTAGTGCTTTTTGCCAAAATACCTGCACACCAACTAAAAAATGCGGACAACTTTGTTTTTCACTCCAAAGACCTGTTTTCGCTTACCACACATTCTTTTGCATTAACATGCGCCAGTTAATCAAAAAACTATATATTTGAAAACCATACCAACACGTAATCTTTTTCCTACCATGAAAAAAATCCTTATAGCCCTTAGCCTGCTGTCTGCACTTTCCTTTATAACCCTTGCGGCGCAAAGCCGGTACACCGTATGGTTCGACCGTCCCAACTCACTCCGGGGCAAGAACGTATGGCTCAAGAACAACCAGCCGGGAAATTCCGGCCCTATGGTAAACCTCGACCCCGAATGGGAGCACTCCTCACTGCCTATCGGCAACGGTAACATCGGCGCAAACATAATGGGCTCAATATCCGAAGAGCGGCTGACGCTTAACGAAAAGACCCTTTGGTGCGGAGGGCCGGGAACATCAGGCGGACCGCAGCACTATTGGGATGTAAACAAGAACTCTGTTGACGCGCTCAGGAAAATACGCCAGGCCTTCAAGGACGGCGACAACGAATTGGCGGCCAGGCTCACCGAAGAGAACCTGAACGGCAAGGCAGAATACGAGGCTTATGACGAAAAACCGTTCCGCTTCGGCTCATACACCACGCTCGGCGAACTGAACATCGAAACCGGCCTCGACAGCAGCAACTACTCGGCATACCGTCGGGAGCTTTCGGTCGACTCGGCCGTGGCCCGCGTAAGTTTCACTGTCGACGGAGTCAGATATAACCGCACATACTTCGTATCGTATCCCGACAATGTCATGGTCATCAAGTTCACGGCCGACAGGAAAGGCAAGCAGAATCTACGAATAAAATACTCGCCAACACCAATAATGCAGGGCGCTACAACATGCAACGACACGCACGGAATTACATACCTCGGACACCTAACCGACAACAACATGGAATTCTGCGTAAGGATACGGGCGATAGCCGAAGGCGGGAACATAAGCTGCAAGGACGGGGCAATAAACGTAAGCGGAGCAGACGAAGCCGTATTCCTGTTCACTGCCGATACCGACTACAAGCCTAACTTCGACCCCGACACCACCGACGCAAAGGCATACGTAGGCGTAAACCCAACCCGCACAACGAAGAAATGGATAAGCCGCGCGGCGAAACGCAGCTATGCGTCCCTGCTCGAACGCCATGTGGCCGATTATCGCGAATTGTTCGACCGCGTAAGGCTCAACCTGAACGACAACAAACCGTCGGCCACACCGACGCCCGACAGGCTTAAAGCCTATCGCAACGGAACAACCGACCATGCACTCGAAGAACTTTACTTCCAGTTCGGTAGATACCTGCTCATATCCTCGTCGCGCCCGGGGCAAATGCCTGCCAACCTCCAGGGAATATGGCAAAACAACACAAGCGCACCATGGCACGCCGATTTCCACAACAACGTAAACATACAAATGAACTACTGGCCTGCACTGACCACAAACCTGGCCGAATGCGCCGAACCGATGGAAACTTTCATACGCACGCTCGAGAAGCCGGGTTCACGCACGGCCGAAAGTTACTTTGGCAAAGGCGGATGGACGGCGTCGATTTCGGCAAATCCCTTCGGGTTCACTGCCCCGTTCGCAAGAGTGAGCATGATTTCCAACCTCGGATTCATCCTGGGCCCGTGGTTAGCCACACACATGTGGGAATACTTCGACTTCACGCGCGACTATGACTTCCTGCGCCGCAGCTACCACCTAATCAAAGGCGGGGCAGACTTTGCGACAAACTACCTGTGGATGTACAAGGGCCACTACACCTGCGCCCCGTCCACGTCGCCCGAACACGGGCCGATAGGCGTGGGAGCAACGTTTGCAAACGCCGTGGCGCGCGAAATACTCATCGACGCGCGGAAAGCAGCCGAGACGCTTGACCGCAATGAAGGAGAACGCGCCATTTGGGCAGAGAAAGAACAGAACATAGTGCCTTATCGCATTGGCCGCTACGGACAACTAATGGAATGGTACGACGACATCGACAACCCCGACGACAAGCACCGCCATGTTAACCACCTGTTCGGCCTGCACCCGGGAAGCACAATAAGCGTAACCGGCACACCCGACCTGGCCAAGGCTGCAAGGGTCGTGCTCGAGCACAGGGGCGACGGAGCAACCGGTTGGAGCATGGGCTGGAAAATAAACCTGTGGGCAAGGCTGCACGACGGCAACCACGCATACCTGCTGCTGGGCAACCTGCTGAAAAACGGCACACTCGACAACCTGTGGGACACGCACCCCCCGTTTCAGATAGACGGCAACTTCGGAGGAACAGCAGGCATGGCCGAAATGCTGCTGCAAAGCCATGGCGGAACCATAACGCTGCTCCCCGCCCTGCCCGACGCATGGCAAAAAGGCAGCGTCAAAGGATTATGTGCGCGGGGCAACTTCGAAGTCGACATCAAGTGGAACGAAGGGAAACTGGTTGACGCCACCATAAAATCAAAAAGCGGCGGAACATGCAAAGTGATGTACGGCGACAGGCAAATAGTACTCGACACCAAACGGGGCAAGAGCTACACAATAAAAGCGATAAACGGGCAACTCGAAGCCGGCAGTTGAAAAACACATCCCATATACAGGCAAGGCCATACCGGCAACTCCGGACCACGCCTCATCCCTAAAAAGAAAACACAGATATTGCACACTCCGGAGACGCCAAGGCGCAAAACAATCCTTATGTCAGACATAATTCAAAATATGTCTGACATATTTTAAAATATCTCAGACATATTTTTTGCACACTCCCGGCAAGGTCGGCGAAAAAACGGATTCTACAAAACGCGGCCTGCATGTATCCTCATAATACGGTGAAAATAGCTATCTTTGCAATTCGCATTCGAAATCCCATACAATATGGAGCAATACATACACGTGGCCGGAGCCCGGGTCAACAACCTGAAAAACGTTACCGTCGACATCCCACGCGACAAGTTCGTAGTAATCACAGGATTGTCAGGGTCAGGCAAATCATCGCTGGCGTTCGACACATTGTATGCCGAAGGGCAGCGGCGCTACGTGGAAAGCCTGTCGGCCTATGCACGCCAGTTTCTCGGCCGCATGTCAAAGCCCGACTGCGATTTCATAACCGGCCTCCCGCCAGCCATAGCCATACAGCAGCATGTGGCACAGCGCAACCCGCGTTCCACAGTGGGTACCACCACCGAGATATACGACTACCTGCGACTGCTGTACGCAAGGATTGGCAAGACATACTCTCCCGTAAGCGGAACTGAAGTGCGCCACGACACGGCCGACAACGTGGTGAACTGCGCACTCACATACGCCCCGGGTACGAAACTCACCGTACTCTCGCCGCTGAAAATACGCGGAGGACGCACTCTTGCCGAACAACTGGCCATAAACGTACAGCAAGGCCTTACAAAAATCGATGTAGACGGCGAAATACTCAACATAGAAGACTACATCGGCTCGCTTGATTTCGAGAAAAAACAAACATCATCTATATACGTGATAATCGACCGCCTGAGCGTGAACAACTCAAAGGACGCGGTATCGCGACTCACCGACTCGGTGGAAACAGCTTTCTTTGAAGGCGACGGAGAATGCCTCCTGCGCCTGTATCCTTCGAGAATACTGCACCATTTCTCAACACGCTTCGAGGCCGACGGCATACTGTTCGAAGAACCCGAGGAAAACATGTTCTCGTTCAACTCCCCGCTCGGCGCATGTCCCACCTGCGGCGGAATAGGACGCACACTCGGAATAGACGAAAACCTCGTCGTGCCCGACAAAACGCGGAACGTTTACGAAGGAGCCGTTGTTTGCTGGCGCGGAGAAAAAATGGGACTGTGGCACGACGAATTCTGCCGCCGCGCAAAGAAAAACAAATTCCCCATCTTCACCCCATACTACAAACTGTCGCAACGGGAAAAAGACATTCTCTGGCACGGAAGCGACGAGGAACGACGCCTGCCCGAAGAACAGCAGGTAAGCATAGACGCTTTCTTCCGTATGCTCGAAGCAAACAAGTACAAGATACAATATCGCGTAATGCTTGCCCGATACAGAGGAAAGACCGTATGCCCCGACTGCCACGGCACACGCCTGAAGCAACAGGCCTCTTACGTAAAGATAGGCGGACGGGCCATTACCGAACTCGTGGACATGCCTGTAGAAGAACTGCAGCACTTTTTCAGCAACCTGCAGCTCAGCGACACTGAAAAGCGTATTTCCGAACGTATCATAAAGGAAATAAACGGACGCCTGCGCTATCTTGTAAACGTAGGGCTGGGCTACCTCACCCTTAACCGTCCGAGCAACACGCTTTCGGGCGGGGAAAGCCAGCGTATCAGCCTTGCAACCTCATTGGGCAGCAGTCTCATAGGCTCTCTGTACATTCTCGACGAACCGAGCATTGGCCTCCACAGCCGCGACACAGACAGGCTGATAAGCATCCTGCGCGAGTTGCAGCAGATAGGCAACACCGTTGTCGTGGTGGAACACGACGAGGACATAATGCGCGCGGCCGACTACATAATCGACGTAGGGCCGGACTCCGGGCGGCACGGAGGGGAAATAGTATATGCCGGCGACCTTTCCGACATCACCACCGGCACAAAAAGCCATACGCAGCAATACATGCTAAAGGAACAATCAATAAAACTGCCCAAAAACCCAACGGCATGAAACAACAAAATCGAAGAGAAAAGAGCACCCGAAAACAACC
>URSZ01000076.1 GCA_900550635.1 uncultured Prevotella sp.
GATACCGCCAGCGTTATGTTGACCTTGTGGTTAACTCTGGCATAAAGGAAACATTCCTTAAACGTGCGCAGATATACAAGAGCATGCGCGCACAGTTCGACGCAGACGGATATACAGAGGTCGAGACACCAATACTGCAACCTATCCCCGGCGGCGCGAGCGCCCGCCCGTTCATAACGCACCACAACGCGCTGGACATTGACCTGTACCTGCGCATAGCCTGCGAGCTTTATCTCAAACGGCTCATCGTGGGCGGATTCGAGGGAGTTTATGAATTTTCAAAGAACTTCCGCAACGAAGGCATGGACAAGAACCATAATCCCGAGTTTACTTGCATGGAACTCTATGTTTCATACAAGGATTACAAGTGGATGATGTGCTATACCGAGAAGCTGCTGGAAAGGATTGCGCTTGACGTGAACGGTACGACCAAGGTCGTAGTGGACGGAAAGGAAATAGACTTCAAGGCTCCTTACCGGCGTGTTACCATGCTCGACTCGATTAAAGAGAAAACAGGCTACGACCTTACCGACAAGACAGAAGACGAAATAAGGGCTATATGCAAGGAACTGAAGCTCGACAGCGTGGACGAGACTTTCGGCAAGGGCAAGATGATAGACGAGATTTTCGGAGAGTTCTGCGAAGGCACATACATACAGCCTACCTTTATAATAGATTATCCTATCGAGATGAGCCCGCTAACAAAGAAACATCGCGACAATCCCAACCTTACCGAGCGTTTCGAACTCATGGTGAACGGCAAGGAGCTTGCGAATGCTTACAGCGAGCTTAACGACCCGATAGACCAGGAAGAACGCTTCAAGGAGCAGTTGCGCCTGAGCGAAAAGGGCGACGACGAGGCCATGTTCATCGACCAGGATTTCCTGCGTTCGCTGCAATACGGAATGCCGCCGGTTTCGGGAATAGGTATAGGTATCGACAGGCTGGCAATGCTCATGACCGGGCAGTCTTCGATACAGGAAGTGCTGTTCTTCCCGCAAATGAGACCCGAAAAGAAACCGCAGCGTGATTCGAATGAAAAATATACGGCTCTCGGCATAGCCGAAGAGTTGATTCCCATACTGCAGAAGTCAGGCTACAATACGGTTGGCGACATGCGCGAGGTAAACCCGCAGAAACTGCAAATGCAGATAGGCGAGGTTATAAAGAAGTATAAGCTCGATGTTGCAAAGCCAAGCGTGTCCGAAGTGGAAACGTGGCTGGAAAAACTGAACGCGTGAAAATTTCCTGCGTTGCGGGATGAGCAGTGAAGTCGTATTAATATGTCCGGAGCAGCAAGTGTTATGTCAGATTGTGGAAAAATAGCCATAATAGGCGGCGGCAGCTGGGCTACGGCGATAGCCAAGATAGTTCTCGAAAAGGCGGGCCATTTGAATTGGTATATCCGCCGGCAGGGAAATATCGACGCATTCATACGTCTGGGGTATAATCCCTCTTATCTTACCAGCGTCAAGTTTGATACCGGTAAGATAACGTTCAGCAACGACATAAACGAAATAGTAGAGCAAAGCGATACAGTAATATTCGTAACGCCGTCGCCTTATCTCAAACAAGTGCTGAAAAAACTGCATGTAAAACTTAACGACAAGTTCGTAGTTACCGCAATAAAAGGAATCATTCCTGAAGAAGAACTTGTTGTAACCGAATATTTCAGACAGATATACAACGTTCCCGATGATAGCCTTGCGGTAATAAGCGGGCCGAGCCATGCAGAGGAAGTAGCGCTCAACCGTCTTACTTATCTTACAATCGGTTGCCTGGACCGAGCCAAGGGCGAGGCATTGGCCGCTGTGCTTTCGAACAATTACATAAAGACTTCGGTAAACGACGACGTTGTGGGCATAGAATACGCCACAGTTTTGAAGAATGTGTACGCCATAGCGGTAGGCATTTGCAAAGGTTTGAATTATGGCGATAATTTCCAGGCAGTGCTGACTTCGAATGCGATAATCGAAATGAACCGTTTCCTGCGTGCGGTGTATCCTATAGAACGCTGCGTGGATGCAACGGCATATCTCGGCGATTTGCTCGTTACAGGATATTCCAATTTCAGCCGTAACCGCGAGTTCGGCACAATGGTGGGCAAAGGTTACAGCGTTAAGAATGCGCAAATCGAAATGGATATGGTGGCTGAGGGATATTACGGCACCAAGTGCCTTTACGAAATAAACAAGCACTTCTATGTGAACATGCCT
The DNA here is from genome assembly GCA_900550635.1 of uncultured Prevotella sp. Classification (GTDB taxonomy): domain Bacteria; phylum Bacteroidota; class Bacteroidia; order Bacteroidales; family Bacteroidaceae; genus UBA6398. The sequence goes on from URSZ01000076.1 coordinate 2,217, forward strand.
ATCCTTTACGCGGTGTACAACATACTGTACGAGCGCGTGTCGCCGGCGGTAGAAATAGGTTTGCTTACTGATTCGTTACGATAAGAATAATAAAATCATAAATTCAAGCATTATGAAGAAAATAAGTTTGGACATCACAAATGCAAAGTCGTTTGTAAAAGACGAAGTATTTGCAGAAATGCAGCAGAAAGCTAAAGAAGCACAGAAATCGCTCGAGGCAGGAACGTGCCCCGGCAATGATTTCCTTGGTTGGCTGAACCTGCCGACTTCGATAACCGACGCAGACCTTCAGGCAATAAAAGACTGCGCCGCAGTGTTGCGGAAAGAATGCGATACAATCGTCGTAGCAGGAATAGGCGGAAGCTATCTCGGAGCGCGCGCCGTTATCGAAGCACTTTCCAACTCGTTGCAATGGCTCAAGAATGACAACAATAATCCTACAATACTTTTTGCAGGAAACAGCATAAGCGAAGATTATCTTGCCGAACTTACAGAATACCTCAAAGACCGTAAATTCGGAGTTATCAACATTTCCAAATCAGGCACGACTACCGAAACAGCTCTCACTTTCCGTTTGCTTAAGAAGCAGTGCGAGGATCAGCGCGGCAAAGAAGTTGCCCGCAAGGTTATCGTGGCCATAACCGACGCAAAGCGCGGTGCCGCACGTGTAACGGCTGACAAGGAAGGATATACTTCTTTTGTTATTCCCGACAATGTAGGAGGTCGTTTCTCGGTGCTCACTCCTGTGGGATTACTTCCCATAGCATGTGCTGGTTTCGACATAGACGAACTTGTTGAAGGTGCACGCGACATAGAAAAGTCCACCGGCGCAGATGTTCCTTTCGAAGAGAACATAAGCGAGCAGTACGCAGCAATTCGTAACGCGCTTTATTCAAAAGGCAAGAAGATTGAAATTTTGGCCGATTTCCAACCAAAACTGCATTACATAGCCGAGTGGTGGAAGCAGTTGTACGGTGAGAGCGAAGGCAAGGATAACAAAGGAATTTTCCCTGCTTCAGTCGATTTCACTACTGATTTGCACTCCATGGGTCAATGGATTCAGGAAGGAGAACGTTCAATTTTCGAGACAGTGCTTAGCGTCGAGGAAACCAACCACAGGGTTCTTTTCCCGCACGACGAGGAGAATCTCGACGGGCTGAACTTCCTCGAAGGCCGCCGCGTTGACGAAGTAAACAAGATGGCCGAGCTGGGAACGCGACTGGCGCATGTAGACGGTGGAGTTCCCAACATACGCGTGATTGTTCCCAAGTTGAGCGAGCGCTATATAGGCCAGCTGATTTATTTCTTTGAGCGTGCGTGCGGCATAAGCGGAAATATTCTCGGCGTTAATGCTTTCAACCAGCCCGGTGTGGAAGCTTACAAAAAGAACATGTTCGCTTTGCTCAACAAACCCGGTTATGAAAAGGAAAGCGAAGCAATCCGCGCAAGAATAGCAGAGTAATTTTATGTTGGAAAAAGAAATAGACAAATACCTTACTAAGTACGGCTTTGGGGATTTTAACCTCAAAGCCGTACTTTTCGATATGGACGGCGTGTTGTTCGACTCCATGCCATATCATGCCAAGGCGTGGGCGCAGGTGTGTGGCGAATACGGGTTGCCGATAGAGCCGTCGGAACCTTATTTGCACGAAGGTAGGACGGGAGCCTCTACTATCGACATCTTTGCCAACAGGTTTTGGGGCAGGAATGCAACTGACAAGGAGAAGTCGGATATATACGCCCGCAAGTGCGAGGTTTTCAATGCCTTTCCTGAAGCTCCGCGTATGCCCGGGGCAGAAACGCTATTGTCAAAGCTAAAGGCACAGGGACTTACCATTGCCGTTGTAACCGGAAGCGGGCAGGAATCGCTTTTAAGCCGTCTGGACAACGGGTATCACGGTTTTTTCAATAAGGACCTTGTTGTGTCGAGCCATGATACGCCGCGCGGCAAACCGGCTCCCGACCCATATCTCAAAGGGTTGGACAAATGCGGCGTGAAGCCTAACGAAGCTGTTGTTATCGAAAACGCGCCGTTAGGAGTGCGGGCAGCCGTGGCGGCAAAGGTGTTTACAATAGCGGTGAATACCGGCCCGCTCGACCCTCAAATGCTTTTGAACGAAGGGGCAGGCGTTGTGTTCCCGTCAATGCAGGCGCTGGCCGACGCATGGCCGCTGTTCGGAAGCGACAGATAACAAAATCCGGCTCCAAAGGGGCCGGATTTTTTATGCTTCATGGGTTTTGTGTCAGTTCACTTGTTTTCTTTTAGCCATTCCAGGGCTTCTTCGAATGCTTTTCGCGTGCATGCACCGTTTTTTAGCTCTTTGCTCCATGCAATGACGTTTCTCTCCATTTCGTCGTACTGCTGAGCCGGAATGCTTTGCAGCAACTGGTCAAGGTTGCGCAGAGTAGGAACGCATATCCCTATTCCTTTCTTACGCACGAGCGGCGCGATGGCCGCCTTTTCCCACACGATGAGCGGCAGGTGGCAGCGCACGTACATTGAGGCTTTGAGCGGGTTGTTAAAGCGGAGGTATTCGCCATACGGGCCTTCGCATTCGTCGAGCGACGCGCCGTCCCACACAAGTCCGTAGTTAAATTTATCGTTTTCTATCAGTTTTACGTCGGACACGAAGCCGTGATAGTGTATGCAAGACGCTTTTATCTCGGCTGCGTTCAGTCCTCGTCCGCACAGTTCCAGGTCGTAGCTGTGCTCGTTTTCGGCAAGCGTGTACAGGAAAGCGTTCTTTTTACGCGGCAACGAACCTGCGTACAGCACCGATATTCTTTCTGCAGGGGCTTTGCGTACGGGCGCACTGGCTTCTTCCAGATAGTCGAACATCCAGTGTATCCCCACGCCTTCGGTACGGCCGTGCTCGTTAATCCAGCGTTTCATGTTCTCGTTGTGTATGATGATGTAGTCGGAATGCGCGAGGCGGCGCATTTCCTTTTCGGCCGTAAGTTTCTTGCGACGGAAACTGCCGAGGTCGTGTACGAGTGTAACTACCTTGGCTCCGCGCATGTGTGCGCAGCGGCATACGAATACGTAGTATTTCTTCAGCGGGTATTGCAGTGCCAGCACATCGCCGCGGTGCAGGCGGAACGGGGCAATCAGCACTCCGGCCAGTGTGGCGAAGAATCCGAGAATCTTGTTGTGGAAGTGGGTTTGAGGCAAGGCTACGTTCTTGAATCCCATGCCTTGCAGCACGTGCTCCACATAGTTCTTCGATTTCGTGCCCGCATGTACGAAATCGCGGTAGTTATGCGACAGGTAGCAATTCATGTAACTGCTGTTTTTCGTGTATTTCTAATGTTATTCTGCAAAATTAAGGATAATTTTCTATATACGTGCCCGCTTATGCCAGTGTCTTGCCGCGCGGAGCACAGGACATGGGAATGTTTGCAAAACGGGGCGGAAAAACGGGCATTTTCGGGGTGTGATAATGAAAACTGAAACACAGTTTATTATAACCATTCCGGAGCAAATAAAAAATACAAGGCACATATTTCGAAATATGTCAGACATATTTTAAAATATCTCAGACATATTTTTAGCGGGGTCTGAGCGGGGATGAAAACTGTGCTTTTTTATACGGACAAACCGGGACAGAGGTTTTCGTAATTACAACAAGACGTGCAGTATGTCGGTTTCGAGGTTGCGTTTTTTTCGTGCCGGCATAAAACAAAGCGTCCCGAGCCGTCAAGGCTCGGGACGCTTTGTGGGCAAAGATGGATTCGAACCACCGAAGGCGTACGCCAGCAGATTTACAGTCTGCCCCATTTGGCCACTCTGGAATTTGCCCTTATTTTTTTGTATCTTGTTGTTCGTTTGTTCAACCGCTCGCATGCGGTTGCCGTCGTTGTGCGGCAGTTTTGGCTTATTTGCCGCCCGTATGCAGCACTTGCTGTTATTTTATCTTGCGCGAGAATCCTACCATCTTGATGGCGGTTACCGCGTATTCTTCGCCTTTGTTTCCAAGCAGGCCGCCCGAGCGTTCTTCTGCCTGTTCCTGGCTGTTTGTCGTAAGAAGCCCGAATATTACCGGCACATCGCCCTCTGCATTCAGTTGCGACAAGCCGCTCGAAACAGCCTGGCATATATAGTCGAAGTGGGGCGTGTCGCCGCGAATCACGCAGCCTATTGCTATTACGGCGTCTACTTTACCGCTTTTGGCCAACTGCGCGCAGCCGTAGATTAGTTCGAAACTTCCGGGCACGGAGTATATCAGAATGTCGTTTTCGTCAACTCCGTTTTGCTTTAGTGTTTCAACAGCCCCGTTCTGCAGGTCGCCGGTTATGCTTCCGTTCCATTCGCTCACTACTATCCCAATGCGCATTCCCTTTCCCGAAGGTGTGGAGACTGTGCTGTTTTCTATTAGGTTGAACGAATTGCTCGACATGGCTGTAATGCTCTTTAATTAAGGCGTTATTTGCTTACCGTTGCGCGCTCGATGTATTTGTCTATCTCTTGCTGTATTGCGCTTTGTACGTATTCGTCCTTAACTTGCTGGTAAATGCTTATGGCTTCGTCGTATTTTTTCTGTGCTTCGAGCACTTCGCCTGCTTTTACCAGGAACACGGGCGACAGCGAGTTGTTGTCGGCCGTTGCAGCAGCCTTCTTGAAGTATTCCACAGCCTTGTCGGGCTGGTTGAGGGCAGCGTAGCAGTCGCCCATTGCGCCAATGGCTTCGGCTTCAATCATGGCGTCGCCTGCGGTGTCGTATTCCTCAAGGTATTTCAGTGCGTCCTGGGGTTTGTCCATGTGGGCAAACGATATTCCTACGTAAAGGTTGGCCAGGTTGCCCGACTTTGTGCTGCTGTATTGCTTTGCAATCGACAGGAAACCGGGAAAACCGGCTCCGTCTCCGTTTATTGCTTTCTGGAAGTCGCCTCCGGCAAAGTATTCCTGCCCTTTGGCCATGAGCGTTGCGGCTTTCTCCTCGCGCGGTTGCGATACGAAACGGTTGTAAAGCAGCACGCCGGCTATTATTACTATTATTGCGGCTACCACAATAATTATTTTGTTTTTCTGTTTGATTAAGAACGCCTCTGAACGGTTCAGAGCGTCGTTTGCGTTGAATGTGTTATTATTCGCTTGGTTTGCCATTTCGGTAATGTGATATACTTTATTTTCTTTGTTGCCCGTTATAAGCGGCACAAAATTAGTCTTTTCGTTTAATACGGTGAAATTTTTCCGCGCTTTTTTTATACTTGCGCCGGCTTTTGGCCTTTTTAACGGCACGATGTAAAGCAAAAAAGGATTATCTTCGCCGTTGCAAAATAATTCAGTAACATGGTAATATCTTCACTGTCCGTAATCAATTATAAGAATATAGCGCAAGCCGATTTGGCTTTTTCGCCAAAGATTAACTGTTTCATCGGCTCGAATGGCGAGGGAAAGACAAACCTGCTCGACGCTGTTTATTACCTTTCGTTCTGCCGGAGCAGCAATACCCCTCTGGATGCGCAGGTGGTCAGGCATGAGCAGGATAGTATGGCAATACAGGGCGTTTATATGGACGACGACGGGAATGAAGAGGTAATCTCGGCCGGCGTGTTCCCCGGCAAACGCAAGCGTTTCTGCCGTAACCGCAAGCCTTACCAGCGCCTGGCCGAGCACATCGGGCTTGTGCCGCTGGTAATGGTTTCGCCGCAGGACAACGTGCTCGTTACGGGTGGGGGCGAGGAACGCCGCAAGTTTTTGGATACGGTTATTTCGCAATATGACAATATTTATTTGGACTCGCTCATAAAATACAACCGTGCGCTCCAGCAGCGCAATGTCTTGCTGCGTGGCGAGGCCGAACCCGACCCGACGGTAATATCCATATTCGAGGAGATAATGGCCGCAGAAGGAGAAATAATCTTCTCCAAACGGCGCAGTTTCGTCGAGCTGCTTACTCCGATATTCCAGGACTATTATACAACCGTCTCGAGCGGTAAGGAAAAGGTGGAACTTGTGTACACGTCCCACTGTATGCGCGGCCCGCTGCTCGACGTCATACAGCGCGACCGTGTAAAGGACCGCATTATGGGTTATTCGCTGCATGGCATACATCGCGACGAGCTCGACATGCGCCTTGACGGCTATCCCATACGCCGCGAAGGCTCGCAAGGGCAGGCCAAGTCGTTCCTCGTGGCTCTGAAGTTCGCACAGCTCGAACTGCTCAAGAGGGTGGGAAGGCATACCGTGCCTTTGCTGCTGCTCGACGACATCTTCGACAAGCTCGACGCCGGGCGAGTGGCACAGATAGTGAACCTCGTGGCGGGTGACGGCTTCGGGCAGATATTCATAACCGACACCAACCGCGACCACCTGGACAGCATACTGGCTGCCACGCAGAGCGATTATCGGTTGTTTAACGTAAAGGGCGGAGAGGTTTCGGAATGAGGCGCAAGAACACAGAACAGATAGACTGTATATTGAACCGCTTCCTGCGCAATGAAGGCCTGGAAACGCCGCTCAACGAATACCGCCTTGTAAACGCGTGGAGCGAGGTGATGGGCGCGGCCGTGGCGCGTTATACCGGAAAAGTGTATATCTACAACCGCACGCTTTATGTCGAACTGCTCTCGCCGGCATTGCGCTCCAATCTTTTCATGCGCCGCGTTGAACTTGTGCGCCGCCTCAACGCTTATGTCAACGCCGATGTCATTTCCGACGTAAGGTTCATTTGAAAAGCAAAAAACGCTCCAGGCCTGCTTCAATACAAGCCGGGAGCATTGTTATGTCATTCCATTTACGATAATGGCCGTGCTGCTACCTGTTGCAACGGTCATGGCGTTGTTCTCATTTACGTTATTTGGCCAAGTATTTCTTGCCGTTCTTGATGTAAATGCCGTGCTCGGGCGGGGCTGGGAGTCTTATGCCAGACAGGTCGTAAATGGCACCGTCGCCTTTCTCTTCGTCAACCTCTACTTCCTCAATGCCCACGAGACCGCTACCTCCCTGGTACTTGTTTGAGTTCATGATTTTTTTCACGAAGTAGTCGATTCCGGGGATGTCATCCGCGCTGTTAATCTTCTCGAATTCCTCTTTCAGCACGGAGTGCACGTCTTCGATAGTAGTCTCCACGTTAAGAATTTCGAGTCTTACCTGGAACGCCGAGTCGATGGCGTTGAAATCATTGTAAACTTTGCTTTCCTCGATGAACTCAGCCATCATGGCCCGCAGTGTCGCGTCGTCCACAACGACTGGTTCTTTGCTGCCCTCGTCCTCGTCGGGAACTGCGGGAGTTTCAACCGACCCCGTGTCGGGCGTTTCCACCATAGTGGTGTCGATTTCCGTGAACGGTACATCAGCGTTAGGCTTTAAGGTAACGGAGGCCGTGTCGCCGTCTGTTGCAAAGTTTGCGGTGTCAAGTTCTGCAACATTGCCGGTGGTTATGTCCGTTAATGGTTTGTCAGCGTCCGGTTTCACGGTAACGGAGGCCGTGTCGCCGTCCAGCGCCTGTGAGAATGCCTTGACAGGAGCGCCGCACAACATGCCAACAAGCATTATGGCCAATGCCATAATGAAAGATTTGTTTGATGTCGTCCTTTTCATGATTCCCATGTTTTAAAGTTGAACAAATTACAATTAGAATTTAATGTTTAAAGATTTAATAAGGTCATTTGGACACAATCATCCGTTTTGTGTCTATTACTTTTCCGTCGCAAACAAGCGAGTAAAGGTACATAGCCGGGGCGAGCCCGGAGGTTTCTATTGTTGCAGTAGTAGTGCCGCGCCCGTCGATTTGTATTGTGTCGAGCACTTTGCCCGTGAGGTCGTAGATATATATTGCGGCGTTCGACGTGTTGTCGGGTATGGTGCACGACACCTCGGTGGAGGCGTTGCAGGGATTGGGACTGTTTTGCGAGATTGACGGTTCGCCGTTTATCTTCAGTCCTGTAGAACTTTCTGCGTCTTTTGCTTCGAGCACGGTTTTCCCTTGCTTTGCATTTTCCTGTTCCAGGGTCGCAATCCTGTTGTTCAGCTCGTTTATGGTAGAAACCAAAATAGGTATCATTTCTATTTGGACCTCGTTTAACACCTCCTTCAAAAACAATAAGTTTATCATTAAGCCATAACCAGTATTTACTATCTACAGCGATGCATGCCTTCAACACTTGTGGTACGGAAGATACCACAAAATCTTTTTTAAAGCCTAACCATGTATTTGTTTCACTCTGACTCTCACTAGCCGTAATCCACTGAGGGGTTTGAGCCATGATTAAACTCATACTCCCGGCAACAAATAAAAGCAATAATATGCAAAATGTTAAACGATATTTCATACACTGGATTTTTACAATATTTACTATCTTTCTATGTACGTATTATTAGAATCCTCTATTAACAAAGTATTCTGAAATTCAAATAACTTCACTTTAGAAGATCCTTTATGAATATAATATTTATTCCCTATTAAAAACACCCCCTGAGAATTCTTTATCTGCAAGATAGGAATATCCTTAGGCAATTTAAAAGTACAGTTCTTTATAAGCAATTGCGGTTTTCCTTTCTGGTCATAATTCAACGATGGACAATCCACGCATAATCCAACATACGATAAATTTTCAAACAAACAGTTTTCCACCTGCAGAAACTGCGTTGGAGGGCCTTCTATACCTTCACTCATTAAAGCTAAGTCAAATCCCTTTCCATTATCTACAATATTGCAATTCGAAACTTTTGTAGGTTGGTGAGTCAATATAGCCCGCTGTAACTGAGTTCCAAAATTACAACGATCAATCAATGCCTTTCCAATTCCTTGCAGATATAAACACATACCTTTTGATACTCCATCAATCTCACTGGCCAGTGTTACAATTCCTTCTCTATGATTGATAGCCTGATAATCAATAATTTTACTCATTGCCAATTGCTTTAACTCTTTCCTATCAAATAACATGACTTCTTTACCAACACCCAAGTTGGTATTATCCGACTCATTGTCCATGTGAACAATCCTGAACCGAGATGGTGACAAAACCTCTGCAATAACATCTCCCGAGATTTTAATATGAATAGCATCATCCATAGTTCTCTCAAAATAACACTCCTCAATTAAAGGCTGATGTTCATTCCCTTTCAAATGTATTCCATCGCTACAACCAGCTACAATACGGCCAGGCTTAGCTATAATCGAACATCCCCTTATCTTATGATGAGAACAACCCCTAAAAAGAAATGTCATCACCGGCGATGCAAAAGAAGTGATATTTTCCAACACAAGATTATTTGACTCCAAAGCTTCTATACTACCCCAATTCGTAAAGAGCCACTCATTAAGCTCTTTTTTATTCTCTGCATCTTGATTCTTCAGAACATCTGGGAATGGAAATTCCACCTTC
>URSZ01000077.1 GCA_900550635.1 uncultured Prevotella sp.
CCAGGGTATGGGCTTTTTCCAGTTCAGGTGCGGCGTTATTGGTTCGCCGTACTCGTCTTCCTCTATCTTGTAGGTTTCGTCGCCTCCGTATGCCGGGTCGGCAAGGCGTTCGCGTATAATGCTGTCGCGCACCCAGTAGACGAACTGCCGGTACATGGAGTTAGTTACCTCGGTTTGGTCCATCCAGAACCCGTCTACCGAAATTTCCTTGCCGGGTATGACGTTTCCCCACAGGCTGTCTTGTTCTTCGAGCCCTACTTTCAGGTATCCGCGCGGCACTTTCACCATGCCGTAGGGTGTGGGTTCGGCCACGGCCTCGCCTTTTTGCCCTACCACTTCGCCTCCGTCGGCCATCATTCTTTTGCCGCTGAAGCACGATGTGAGCGACATGCCGGTAAGGAATGCCGCGATTACGAATATTGCCTTTTGCATTTTAGTTACTGTCATAGTTTATGTTTACAGGAAGCGCACGCTTTTGTGTCTGTTGCGTCCTTTTTTATACAGGTTAAGGTCCATTTGGTATTTTATGATAATCTCGTGTGCCCCGCTTTTGAGGTCGGGCATCGAGGTGTATGCCTCGTAGGAGTAGCTCAGGTTCACGCCGTGGAACAGTCCGCCTATGAACAGTGCGGCCGAGTGTTGCGGGCTGTAGGTTGCTCCGGCAAAGAGCGATTTCCTGTCGCGGTTCAGCTCCACGCGCCCCCCGACGTTTGCCCTGAAGTTGCTTCCGTCGTACATGCAGAGCACCGTGGGGTGTATTGAGATAAACGGATTGCGCAGTTTAATATTGTATCCTCCTGTCAAATAATAGGTGCGGTCTATCTTCATTTCGTTTGTCTGCCCGAGTATTACAGTGGGGCCGAGGATGTGCAGCACCGAGAATCCGGCATACCAGTTTTTGTGCTTGTAGTATATGCCGCCGCTCATGTCTACCTTCGAGCCGGTCACCTTGGTGGTGGGTATGGCCGGGTCGTTGGTGTCTTCAACGTCGGCCTTCGTTCCGTCGAACTGTTCGCTCAGCAGGTCGGCCTGCAGGCCGAAACTAAGCCGTCCGCCAAAGAGTTTTTCCCAGTGGAAGGCATATTGTGCGGTGAAGCGCTTGTGTGAAAAGAGGCCAATCTCGTCGTTCTGGAACAGCAGGCCTATGCCGTGGCGCTTGCGGAAGATGATGAGCGGCATGTCGGCTGCCGCGTACATGGTTTTTGGCGCGTGGCGGAAGCCGGTCATCTGCATGGAGTATGCCGCAGTTATGTTCAGCTTGTCGTCCTTGCCCACGGTGGCGGCGTTGAACGACGGTTCCATCATCCAATAATGCGTGTAGGCAGGGTCGTACTGGGCGTGAGCCCCCACGCACGTGGCAACGGCCGCCGCGAGTATGTATTTTTTTATGCGCATAAGCATTTTAATAACTGCATAAAGCCTTTCTTATTGTCCGCCGGGGCGAGTTTCTTTGTTATTGCACGAGCTTTTCCTTGCGTGCCACACTGCCGTGCGGCGATGGTAAATCTCCGCCGCGGGAGGGGGCGGCGCGTTTTCCGACTGCGAGGGGGTGAAAAATATGTGCCTTGTATTTTAAAATATGTCTGACATATTTTGAATTATGTCAGACATATTTTTTCTTACGTCCCAATGGCGTGAAACCGGCTTGGGGCGGGGGATGGTAAATCTTCGCCGCAGGAGCGTTTCCGGCCTCGCGGGGTGGTAAATATCCGGCATGTGCCCCGCGTGGCTGGTGTTTGCCACGGGAATGCAGGGTTTATCCTATCACCCACTTCGAGACGGGTATGTAGCTTATTATTTTCGTAGTTATGTAGCAGCTCACGAACGTGCATACGGCTATTGCCGGTATTGCGAGGCTCACGTGCAGGTGAGGCATAATGATTCCGGCGTACATCACGAGATAGAACATGTGCATTAGGTACATGCCGTAGCTCTTCTTGCTTATGTCCTCTATGAGCTTGTAGCCGCGCATGGGGCGGTTTATGGTGCTGATGATCAGGAAGAAGCCGAAGGTGGCGAGCAGCACGTTGGGCGAGCAGAACACCCAGGCTATCTCGACCACGTTGGGGTGCTGCTCAACGCCGAGCTCTACCTGGTTGTAGAAACTGAGTATCGTGAACGCCGCGCCAACGGCCAGGGCGGGAATGCCGACGGCCATGCGCCGCGCGTTGCTCCACTTGATGTGGAACCTTATGTAATGCGCCAGCACGAGGTAGCCTATGTAGCCCGAGAAGGGGTAGAGTATATGGTAAGGATTCCAGAACACCTGTCCGAACACCTCGAGGCCGAAGTAATTGAAGAACGGAACCGTCGTGCTCAGGGCGAAAAGGCATATTATGAGCAGTTCCTGGCGCGCCGAAGCCTTTACGAGCCACGGCGAGAGCATGGGGATGAGCACGTAGAGGCTCAGCAGCGGGTAGAGGAACCACATGTGGCCCGCAGCTCCCGGGAAGTTGAGCGGTATGTAGAGTATGTTGTCGATAGCCTGCTCAATCGTCGTTCCGCCCCAGAGCAGCGGCAGCGCGCTGTAGAGCACGAGGAACACAATCATGGGGGGCACTATGCGCAAGGCGCGGCGCTTGAAGAAACTTGTCCATGTCTGTTCCGGTTTGAGCGGGCAGAGCAGGTAGGCCGAGGTTATCATGAACAGCGGCACGCTAATGCGGCAGAAACCGTCGAGCAGCGACACCCAGAACAGGTTGTCGGTCGACGTGATTTTCGACACCACGTTGACCATCTCGCCCGAGGGGGCGTCGGAAGCGGGGCACAGGTAAAAGTTTTCGGATGAGTGCACAATCATCACCATGAAGCACGCGATTACTCGCAGGTAGTCGAGAAAGTAGATACGTTCTTGTTTCATGTCGGTTAGTTGGTAGTTAGGGTTAGTTTTGATTTTTTTGTAAGAAATGCTAAGAATCCCGGCAAAAATATTAAGTTTTGCGAGATTTAAAAGCGATTTTACCTTTTTTTAAAACAAAAAGTCCACTTTTTGCCCGTATCCGGCCGGCGTTCTTACCGTTGCGCAACGTTTTGCCGTTGAATAATTCCTGCAACGGCATGTGCGGAATTCGGCAAACAAATGTTATATTTGTGAACCATGCCCGGATGTGCCATGCAACTGTCCTGCCGGGCATTAAACCGGTAATACCATAAAAACAATACCATGGCAAACAAGATTCATGCGGCCGCGCTGCTCGTAGTGGGCGCGGCATTGCTCGCACTTTGGGGGTGCAGCGGAAAATATTACGAAAAACAGGTTGTGTTCCCTCCCGATGCCACGGCGGAACAGAAAGTTGACATGGCCTCGCGGCTCGTGCCCACGCCACGTCAGCTGGCATGGCAAAAACTGGAAATGACAGCCTTCCTGCATTTCGGAATAAATACTTTTACAGGCCGCGAATGGGGCACGGGAAAGGAAGACCCGTCGCTTTTCAACCCCAAGGACTTCAATGCCGGGCAATGGGCAAAAGCATTGAAGGAGGGAGGCTTCAAAATGGCTATCCTTACAGCCAAACACCACGACGGGTTCTGCCTTTGGCCCACGGCAGCAACCCGGCACTCTGTTGCCGCGTCGGAGTGGCGCGGCGGCAAAGGCGATGTGGTGAAGGAAGTAAAGGCTGCCTGCGACAAGTACGGGCTGAAGTTCGGCGTTTACCTTTCGCCCTGGGAACGCAACGCAGATTGCTATGCCGACTCGCCAAAGTACAACGACTTCTTCGTGCAACAGCTAACCGAACTGCTCACGAATTACGGCGAGATAGACGAGGTGTGGTTTGACGGCGCGTGCGGCGAAGGACCGAACGGCCGCGTTCAGAAGTACGACTGGCAGCGTTACTTCGACGTTATTCACAAGCTCCAGCCAAATGCCGTGATAGCCATAACTGGTGACGACGTGCGCTGGGTGGGCAACGAAAAAGGCCTCGGGCGCGAATGCGAATGGAGTGCAACGGTGCTGCCTCCCGGAGGGTATCCCGATTCCGATTCGATAAAAGCCGCATTAGGGCTGAATGAAAAGTCGGAAGACCTCGGAAGCCGCGACCTGATAGCACGCGCCGGCAGAATGTTCTGGTATCCGTCGGAAGTGGACGTATCCATACGCCCGGGTTGGTTCTATCATTCCGAGCAGGACGCACAGGTGAAATCGCTTTCCAAACTTGTGGACATATACTACGAATCAGTGGGGCGTAATTCGGTACTCCTGCTTAATATCCCGCCCGACAGGAACGGCAGGATATGCGACATCGACGTGCAGCGCATAAAGGAACTCAACGAATACATTACCCGCAACTTTTCCAACGACCTTATCTCGTCCTCTCCGGCTTCGGTAAAGCAGGACGGGGAACTTACATACAATCTGCGCCGGGCCGCAAAGGTAAATTCCGTAACTCTTCAGGAGGACATCTCAAAAGGCCAGCGCGTGGAGTCGTTCACGGTAAGCGCCAAAACGGGCGGAGTTTGGAAAACAGTGGCCAACGGCACGACAATAGGCTACAAGCGAATGTTCCGCTTCCCCGAAGTGGAGGCCACGGCGTTGAAACTGACGCTAAACAGCACGCGCGGCACCGCCAACATAAGCAAAGTATCGGCCTTTTGCGTTGAAAGCGTGGCGGAAAGTAAGTAAGCCATGTCCTTTCCTGCCGACGTTTGCGCCGGCCGGGGAAGGGATTCACTTTTTTATAAAGTTTTCTATTACGTTTGCCGGGTTAAGGGGTGTCTGGTCGGACAGGACCAGCGACTTAACCATGTGCAGCGTGCCCTGCTTGTACTTCCGGAAATGCTTCGAGGCTATATGGCTTTTGTAGGCAGCCTGCGAGGCGTATGTCTCCAGGATTGTAATCCTGCACGGGTCTTCTTTTTCGGCCACGGCGTACATTGTCAGCACCCCCGGCTCGGTGCGCAGGGATATTTCGCCCACTTCGGTTGCGAACTTCATGTATTCGTCGAGGTGTTCGGGATATACTTCTATTTTCGACAGTCGTACTATTCCGTCGGCCTGCATTGGCAGTTTTCCGCGTGCGTCGGTTTTTTGCGTGTCTTTGGCGTTCGCAAGGCTTGAAGCGTTGCTGTAACTGCTTTCTTTTATAGAGAAAAGCTTTGCCGCGTTTCCGTACAGTATGCCGTCGGCATAAGGTGCGAGCTGTGCGTCGCCGGCCAGTGTTTGTTTCAGTTTGTTCAGGTTCTCTTTCAGTGTCGCGGCCGGTTGATAGGGATAGTCGGAGCCGTATAGCAGGTGGTCGGGAGCGGTAATGTTGACAAGTGCTTTCAATACCTCGGGCGCGGGATTCCCGGCCAGGTCGAAATACAGGTTTCTCAGGTTGCTCTCCCAGTCTATGCCGTCGGCCGCGCCTTTTGCGGCCAGTGCGGCGTGTATGGCCTTCATGCGGGGCAGCGCCAGCGGCAGGAACGATCCGCAATGGGGCACTACGAACCTTATGTGCGGATACCGGGCGGGAATGTTGCGTGCAATCATGTTTATGAGCGCGCGTGTTGTCTCTGCCGGGTATTCATACATGGCGAGGGGTATGGAATCCATCATTTCTCTGTTCACGGGCACGGGCTTGTGCGGGTGCAGTATTACCACTGCGCGGCGTTCGTTGAGCACGTGCATGAGCGTGTCGAGTGCAGCGTCGCCAAGATATTGCCCGCGGCTGTTGGTGGCCAACTTTATGCCGTCGGCGCCGAGTGTGTCGAGGGCATATACGGCTTCGTCTACCGCGGCCTTTACGTCGGGAAGCGGAAGCGACGCGCAGAAAAGGAACTTGCCGGGACAGGCGGATTTAAGCCGGGCGCATTCGTCGTTGTAATTCCTTATAACGCGCCGGCACTCGTCGCCGTTTCCGAAATACGGCTGCGGGGCGGGCATTGACAGCACGGACAGTCCTATTCCCGCTTCCTGCATGAACCTTATGTGGGATTCCGCGTCCCATTTCGGGAGCGGATAACCCTCGTCCGAAGTTGCGTCGTGGCTTTCGAGAAAGCTGACAAAGCCGGGCAGCACGTTGTGGCAGTGTACGTCGATGGCCTGTTGCGCAGCGGCGTGGAAAGGCAGCAGTGTGCCGGATAAAAGAAAGAGCAGTTTTTTCATAGTTCAGGAATGTTACGGCCATTTTGCGCGGCTACGGGCGTATGGCCTTTTGTGTTGTTGCAGTATGGGTTTACATTATTATATGGGTAAGGGGAAATGAGGCGTGTTCCCAGCAAATCCCGTGCCATAAACCATGGCGTTTTTCCTCTCCGGAACCTCCCGAAAAATATGTCAGACATATTTTGAAATAGGTCGGACATATTTTAAAATATCTCAGACATAATTTTTTTTTGCTCCTTGCGATTTTTTTTGATTTCGTTCTTCCGGATAAGGAAGCGGCATGTGCGGATTGTTTTCTCGCCTGTCAATGCTGTTTCCTTTTACCGGGCAACGGCCGGGGCTTACTTGTCTATCTGGCTTTCGGTGAACGGGTCTGCGCGGTGTCCCATAAGGTCGATTTTGGCGTAGGCGGCGTCGAATTCCTCCATTTCGTAAGGCGTGAGCCTCACGCCGGCCGCGCCGAGGAAGTCGTCGAGGTGCGCGGGGTTTGTAGTTCCCGGTATCGGCACAATCCACGCTTTGCGCGAGAGCATCCATACCAGGGCAAACTGGGCCGGTGTTACGCCCTTGCGCTTTGCCCATTCCTCCACAAGGCGCACCAGCGGCATGTTGTGCTTCAGTGCTTCGGGTTGGAACTGCGGCAGGTTCCAGCGGCGGTCGCCCTGTTTGAAACGGCTGTTCTCGTTTATTGTCCCTGTCAGGAATGCGCGTCCCAGCGGGCAGTATGGCACGAATCCTATGCCGAGTTCCTCGAGCGTGGGGAATATCTTGGTCTCGGGCTCGCGCCACCAGATGGCGTATTCGCTCTGCACGGCCGAGAGCGGGCATACTGCGTGCGCCCTTCGTATGGAGCGTGCGCTGGCTTCCGACATACCCCAGTGTATAACCTTGCCTTCCTTTATTAATGCCTTGACAGTTTCGGCCACTTCTTCCATGGGCACGCCCGGATCTACGCGGTGTTGGTACAGAAGGTCGATGTGGTCGGTGCGCAGCCGTTTGAGCGACCCTTCCACCGCGCGCCTTATGTGGTCGGGGCGGCTGTTGAGGGCCGTGGGTTGCCCTTCTTCTACCCCGAAACCGAACTTGGTGCCTATTTTTATCTTGTCGCGGAACGGTTCCACGGCTTCGCCAACCCATTCCTCGCTGGTGTGAGGCCCGTAAACCTCGGCCGTGTCGAAGAATGTCACGCCGCTGTCGTATGCCCGGCGGATAAGGGCAATCATGTCCTTTTTTTCGTATTTTCCGCCGTAGTAACCCACCATCGGCAGGCAGCCAAGGCCTATTGCCGATACGTCCAGCGTGCCGAGGCGGCGGTGTTCCGTCCCGCCGGAGGGCTTGTTGTCTTTGCCGTTCACTTTTGCCGGTGTTCCGTCGGCTGCGGCTGCTCTTCCGGGCAGCCCGGCCATTGCGCTTATGGCCGAAACAGCCGCAAGCGATGTTGTTTTCAAGAAAAATCTCCTGTCCATGGTATGTTTTTTATTGAAATGTTTTGATAAGTTCCCGCAGTATTTCCATTTCGTTGCTCTCGAGGTTGAAACTTCCTGTTTCGGGCGAAGGCGTCTGCGCGTCCTGCGCGATGAAACGGGATATTATGTCTCCGGGAGTGGTATGGTAGCGGTCGGCCATGAAGATAACGGCTTCGTCTTCGCACATGGCGGCTGGGAATTCTGTCTTCCTGTTCATTACGGTGATGTTTTACACTGCAAAAATACCTGCCGGCGGAGAGATGTGCTTAACGATACTCCTGCAGTATGTACCTTTTTTACTGATTTTGGGAATGTTCGTCCCCGATATTGCCGCAGAAGGACTTATCTTTGTGGAGGTAAGGTATATAAACGCAACTATGAGCAACATACTGAAGGTAAGGAACGTGAACGACTATGCCCGCTACCTGGGCGGCGGGGAGCAGCACCCGCTTGTAAGTGTTATCGACTATGCCGAGGTTTCGCCCGTAAGGCATTGCCTTTGCAATTACAGCGTTTACGGTTTGTTTTTGCGCGACGACGCCGACGTGGACCTCGACTACGGGCGCGGAAGGTATGATTACAAGGCGGGCACGCTGCTTTGCGTGGCGCCGGGACAGGTGGGCGGCAAGGAGGACAACGGCGAGCGGGTGTCGATAACCGGCTGGGCGTTGCTTTTCCACCCCGACCTGTTGCATGGTTTTCCGCTCGAAAAGGGCATAAGGAACTATTCGTTTTTCGACTATAGGGTGAACGAGGCCTTGCATACAACGGCCGAGGAGCACGACATTATCGTTTCGCTCATGCGCCAGATAAGGAACGAACTGGCCAAGAGGCACGACGGGTTGCAGGATTCCATTGTGGTGGGCTACATAGAGCTGGTGCTGAACTACTGCCAGAGGTTCTACAACCGGCAGTTCGTCACCCGCGAGCTCGAGAACTCCGACATACTCATGAAGTTCGACGGGCTTCTGCGCGATTACTTCGGGCATAAGGCTCAGCTGGCGCACGGGATTCCCACGGTGCAGTATTGCGCCGACAAGCTCTGCATGTCGGCAAACTATTTTGGCGATATGATAAGGAAAACTACCGGCGACACCGCAAGCGGCCACATACGCCGCTTTGTCATCGGCCTGGCAAAGAACGAGCTGGCTGCCGGTGCCACGGTGTCGCAGGTGGCATACGGTCTCGGCTTTGAATATCCGCAGCATTTCAGCCGCATGTTCAAGTCGCTCGAGGGAGTAACGCCGTCGGAGTATTGCAGCCGCCTTGGCAAGCGCGGCTGACGCGCCGCCGTGCCCGCAACCCTGCCGCCGCGTGCCGCAAATGCCCGTAGGCTTGCACGAGGCCGCGGCCGGTGTCTGCGTTTGCCCGCTGGTGAAAGCCCGGTTTTCATGCGGGTTTGGAGAGGGTAAAAAATTAGTGGCTCGGATTTCAAAATCCGAGCCACTAATTTTAAAAAGCAAGCCACTAATTTTTTCTTTGCTCCAAAGAGGGTGTTTTTTACACGTTTTTCGGGCGCGGAATTTTTACACGGTTTTCTGCATGAAAAGATATTTTCCTGCAAGGAACCGGATTTTTTTAACCCAAATCGGTCGTCAGGCTTCGTCAAATTGCGTGCTTACGCCCGGCTGAAGGCATAACGGGCTACGGCGAAGCCGGGAGGGATGACAGATGACGGCAGAAGTGCGTAAGTTGGCAAAGGGACCGCACTTGACGTTACTACTTAATTACCTAATGACCGTTTTGGGTTTAACATACTTTGAAAAATCATTTTCTTTTGTAACTTTGCAACGTAATGTATAAATGGCAATATCCGCATGCTTGTGCATAAGCGATGTCATTTGTGCGGAACGCCGGTAAAAAGTAAATTTCCCATTGGAACATAACTAATTAAAACAACAATAAAGCATTTATGAAAAAATTATTGGCAACGGCCGCATTGCTTTTTAGCGGCCTATCGCTTTGGGCGGCCGGAACGCCCCGCCCCGAGTATCCCCGCCCGCAATTTGAGCGCGCCGCGTGGGTGAACCTTAACGGAACGTGGAACTTCGACTTCGATTTCGGCGAATCCGGCATAGAACGCAACCTGCACAAAGCCGACAAGCTCGACAAGCAGATTACCGTTCCTTTCTGCCCCGAGAGCAAGCTGTCGGGAATACAGCACGTGGATTTCATCAACTGCGTATGGTATCAACGTAAAATATCCATTCCGTCGGAGTGGAACGGCAAGAAGATTTTTCTCAACTTCGGCGCCGTAGACTACAAGTCGGAGGTGTACATCGACGGCAACATGGTGCAGCGCCACACAGGCGGCTCATCGTCGTTCGCAGTCGACATTACGCGCTACGTAAAGCCGGGTCAGACACATAACCTCGTGGTGCATGTTAAAGACGACGTGCGCTCCGGCAAACAGACTGGCGGCAAGCAGAGCGGCCAGTACGCTTCGTATGGTTGCTTCTATACCCGCGTAACAGGTATATGGCAGACCGTATGGATGGAAGCCGTTGACGCAAAAGGCCTGAAAACAGTGGTTGTACGCCCCGACATCGACCAGAAACAGCTCGTCGTAATGCCGAAATTCTACCAGGAGTCCGACTATACGCTCGAAGTGGTGCTGAAGGACGGCGACAAAACCGTGGCAAAAAAGGAAGTTCCCTGCTCGAACCACGCTGTGGTTGTGCTGCCGGTAAAGAACATGAAACTGTGGTCGCCCGAAACGCCTTACCTCTACGACCTTTCATATACTGTGAAGGACAAGGACGGCAAGACCGTTGACGAAGTGAAATCATACGCAGGAATGCGCAAGGTACACGTGTCGGACGGCAAATTCTACCTGAACAACAAGCCTTATTTCCAGAGGCTCGTGCTCGACCAGGGTTTCTATCCCGACGGAATATGGACCGCACCCTCCGACGAGGCACTCAAGAATGACA
Organism: uncultured Prevotella sp.; assembly: GCA_900550635.1. Taxonomy (GTDB): domain Bacteria; phylum Bacteroidota; class Bacteroidia; order Bacteroidales; family Bacteroidaceae; genus UBA6398. Next base: position 10,485 of record URSZ01000077.1, read on the forward strand.
TCGTGCTCTCGAAGAACGCCGGATTCAACGGCGCGCGCCTGCACCAGAAGGTATTCGAGGAGCGTTACTATTACTGGGCCGACAAGCTCGGCTACATCACCTGGGGCGAGAGCGCAAGCTGGGGCGTTGACGTAAACGACGAGGTGGCAGCCCGCAACTTCCTCTCGGAGTGGAGCGAAGTGGTGGTGCGCGACCGCAACCACCCGTCGCTTGTTACCTGGACTCCGCTCAACGAGACATGGAGCAGCCGCGACGGCGAATATACCCGTTTCGTGCGCGATATTTACAACGTAACAAAGGCAATCGACCCGACGCGCCCGGTTAACGACGCCAGCGGCGACGACCACGTTGTTACCGATATATGGACAGTGCACAACTATGAGGCCGACGGCAACAAACTGTTCGAACAACTCAAGTTCGTGGAAGGCAAAGAGCCTTACCGCAATACCAAGAACAAGCCTTTCCTTGCCGTTTATGAAGGACAGCCTTATATGGTCGACGAGTTTGGCGGCATAGGCTGGATGTCTCTCGAAGAAAGGAAAGACTCATGGGGCTACGGCGGCCTGCCGCAGACCGAAGAGGAGTTCTACTCGCGCCTCGAAGGACAGATTAAGGCCCTCAAGGCATCTGAGCACGTAGTAGGTTTCTGCTACACACAGCTCACCGACGTAGAGCAGGAGAAGAACGGCATTTACTATTACGACCGCCGTCCGAAACTCGACATGAAGCGCATAAAGGCTATCTTCGAGCTTATCCCTTCGACCGAGGAAGAAAAGTAATGTTCCCCCTCAGCCGGGTATATCCGCGGTAAAGTTGCGCAGACATTTGCGGAGCGGAAAACCGGGTCTTGAAAAAGGCCTTTCCCATGAAAAAAATGGAAAACTCTTTTTCAGCCATTTATACCCGCATGGGAGAAAAGAAAAAATATCTCTGAGATAATTTAAAATATGTCTGACATAATTCGAATTATGTCAGACATATTTTTTGCCCTCTGAA
>URSZ01000078.1 GCA_900550635.1 uncultured Prevotella sp.
CTTGTACCTAACCTGCGGTTTACAAAAACTACTGGCACTTCTTTAATTTTGAAACCGCATTTGTATGCGGTGAATTTCATTTCGATTTGGAACGCATACCCTTTAAACCGTATTTCGTCGAGGTTGAGTGTTTTCAGAACACGGCTACGGTAGCATACGAAGCCTGCGGTAGTGTCGTGGATAGGTACTCCGGTAATTAATCTTACGTATTTCGAAGCGTAGTAACTCATTAATACCCGTCCCATAGGCCAGTTTACCACGTTTACACCGCTAACAAAGCGTGAGCCGATGGCCACGTCGTTGCCTTCACTTGCACAGGCAGCGTAAAGACGCGGCAAATCCTTGGGGTCGTGGCTGAAATCGGCATCCATTTCGAAAACGTATTCGTATTCATGCTCGAGGGCCCATTTGAACCCTGAGATATAGGCCGTACCCAAGCCGAGTTTGCCTTTGCGTTCAATCATGTTCAACTTTTCGGCAAATTCGCCCTTTTGCAGGCGGCGCACAATGTCGGCAGTACCGTCGGGTGACCCGTCGTCTATTACTAATATGTCGAAATCTTTTTCAAGCCCGAATACTGCACGTATTATGCTTTCTATGTTCTCTTTCTCGTTGTAAGTAGGAATAATTACAATACTGTCGCTGTGGTTCATCGCCCTCGGGATATTTTTTGTTGTTATCACAAAAGTAAGAAAAGGCATGTTTATAAAAAAATTAACACGCTACTTTTTTGTCTGTATCCCGAGATATTTTACAGTACACATTACGCAGCCCGCATGTGGCGGCCGTTCCGGAGGGGATAGGAGCAAATAAAAATTATGTCTGAGATATTTTAAAATATGTCCGACATATTTTGAAATAGGTCTGACCTATTTTTTGCGGCAAAAAAAGGGCAGTAAAAATGTGCCGGCATATTTGTCTGCGTAAGCGTGTTCGAATCGATATAAAAAGTTTCTATTGCGGAAATCTTTGTCTGGTGGTTTTTAAGGATATTTTTAACCCGGGATATAAAATATCTTATTTTAATGGTTTTGTTGTTCATTTACACTAACTTTGCATTGAAAACGGAAGGAGACGCTATGAAAAACTTTGTATTGGTATTTGCGGTAATGTTCTTGAATGTGACTACGGCCTTAGGGCAGAAGGAATACAGGCAGATTCGCGCCTCTCTTAAAGCAAATAACGGGGACGCGGCTTTAGCTGATGTGCAGAAATATGAGAAGACGGAAGAATTCAAGGAGGATCCCGAGCTGTATCATTACGGCTTTGAGGCGTATGTAAAAAAGAACAACACACTTAACGAGCAAGCATACCTTAAGCAGTTAAAGGATACAGCAGGCTTATTCAACAGTGTGTATGGAATTTTCGAGTATGCCATACGTTGTGATAGTTTCGACAGCAAGCCTAATGACAAGGGAAAGGTGAAAATACGATACCGCAAAGACCACGAGTCGATGTTGCGCCGCTTGTATCCGAATCTCAATAACGGCGGGCTTTTCTTTGTATCCAAAAGTCAGTTTCCCGACGCCTACAAGTTTCTTTCTATGTATATCAATGTCCCGCAGCAACCGGTTTTCAATAAGAAACTTTCTGACAAGGACAGTTTGAATATTATACGTGCGGCTTATTGGGCTACGGTATGCGCGTATCAGATGAAAGATTCCGCGAAGTTCTTCACCTATTACCCGTTGGCCGTGAAAGATTCCACATATCGCGCTAAGGAAATGGAACTCGCTGCCGAAATGTACGCGTTGGCAGGCGACGTGGAGTCAAGGGTCAAATGCCTCCACAAAGGAGTGAAAGAATTCCCTACGAACTATTACTTCTTTGCAAATCTTTTGGATTACTATAACGAACAAGGTCAGTACGACAAAGCGTTGGCACTTTCCGATTCAATGCTTTCCGACGACCCGCGTTCTGTAATATCGTTATATGGCAAAAGTCTCGTGTTTTTAAAAATGAAGCGCTATGACGATTGCATAACCGTTTCGAAAAGCCTTTTGCAGAACGATTCCACTTATACGGACGTGTATTATAATATCGGCGCCTCGTATTATGCCAAGGCAATTGAATATGACAATAAGGTAACAGCGGATATGGGCATGACCGAAATGCGTAATATAAAGCGTGAGGTAGATAAACTGTACCGCACTGCGCTGCCTTATTTGGAACAATACAGGGCAATGGCCGCAGATAAGATAGACCGGTGGGGCAGGCCGTTGTACCGTATTTATCTTTCGTTAAATATGGGCGACAAGTTCGACGAGATAGACAAACTGCTTTTGCAGAACGACGCGCAGAAAGCGGCCGAAGCGCAAAAGGCAGAAGGAGAAAAGAAATAAATAAGGGGCAACTACTGTTGTCCCTTTAATTGTTGCTCTTTATGTTGATAAAGTAACCTATCTTGGCAAAGATAGTACCGTTGGCCGAACGGGCAAATACGTCTTTTTTCGAATTGCCGAATATGTCGGCCAGTCCGTAATAGTATCGTCCCTCCAATGTGAAGTGCCCGATTTTTGTGTTTAGCTCCAGTCCAAGACCGGCTGCGATTCCGTAATCAATCTTGTTCTTTATTTTCAAGTCATATTGCTCGTACATGTTGTTAGGTCTGTCGGGGTTACCCTCTTCGTTTATTGTCCACTCGGCGCTACGCTCAGATGTGTCGCCTATGCAGTATCCAATCTGCGGGCCGGCCAGTATGTAGAACATAAGTCCGCGCTGCTCTTTTCCCCAGCCCAGACGGGCAAACATTGGCAGCTGGATATAGTTTATCTTCCTTGTATATTTGTCGGGCAAAGGCTCTCCTGCACGGCTTGATATATCTTCCGTCCAGCCGAGTTGAGTATAATTCAGTTCTATCTGCAGTGCGCAGACTGTGCTGAAGTATTTTTCGCAGGTGTACCGCATTGCAATACCGCCGGTGAACGCCATGAGCGATTTCTGCTTTATCGTAGGGTCGAAATCGATAGAGTTCATGCTCATGCCGCCTGTTACGCCAATGCTTAGCTCGCTTCTGTGTTCGCCGATTTGTGCCGACGCGCCAAGGCATACGAATAGCAGCGGAATGAGGATGGCGAAGATTTTATTGCGCATAGTCTGTTATTTCTGTTGTTTGGAACTTTGTGAAGCGAACAACCCTGTAAGCCTTGTTTATAAGCCCGCCCCAGTTGTTTACCCTGGAAAAGGAGATAGGTTTTTCCATTGGGCTGACCTTAACGGTTTGTGTTTCGAATGCCGGGCCGTATGAAGAAATGCCTTTGAGCAAGTACATTCCGAAGTCGAAGCCGGAAAAGAATGCACGCTGGTCGATTGAAGTTGGCGCTTGTTTGAAATGGCTTTTATACATTTCCAGGAATTGCGGATAGTAGGAGGAAAATACGTTTATGTACCGCGGTGTAAGGATTGTTACATTGTGTTTGAAGAATGTGTTCCTGAGTTGCAGGTCGAAGTCTATCCATTCCTTATGTCCGAATATGGAATAATCCATTGCTGCAAGCCTGGCGGATATATTGTCCAAGCGTTTTGTTACGTTTTGGTAGGCTTCTTTTGAATTTGAAGACAAGACTATTATGTTGTTCCTGCTTTGGTCGAAAGCGCTTGCCAGTTCTTCGTCCGTGGCATTAAGGTTTATTGTCTTGTATGCCGTGCCGTTTACGTTCATCGACGGAAGAAGCATTTCGGCATAGCTCTTTTTTTCGTCTCCTGCCAGGCAGTTTATATATATTATGTTTGTGAAATTGTATTTACTTATGAAATGCTGTACTGTAGCGGCACGGCTGTATGATTCCGGCTGGCCGGAAAGGATTACTTGCGGGTTGTTATAAACATCGCTGAACTCGTTGTTGAACGGCAGCAGCAGTTTTATGCTGTTGTTTTTGCAATAGTCGGCAATCGCCCCAAGCCCGGCTTCTCCTGCCGCGGCTACAATAAGGTCTGAATTGCGTATGGACGTATCCTGTAGCAGGCTGTTTGCGTCAGCCACAGTGTTGCCCGCATCTTTTGCCGTTATGTTGAATGATGTCCCGCTTTTTCGCAGACTGTCTACAGCTGCCAGCAAGCCGCGGTAGAATTGTACTGATTCTCTCGCCTTGTCGCCGTTTTCATAATAAGGCATTATAAGCGAGATGTTTATATTGTTCTTGGGCGCGGATATGTTTTTCTGTTCAAATGCTTGTGCGTTGCTTACGAATGATTTGTCGTTCGCGAAAGGAATGCACAGGTAATCGCCTTTGCTTATCTTGAAATCGGGTGCCGGTATGTCGGGATTAGCGGCTGCCAGTTCTTCAACGGTTAAATCGAATTTCTTTGCAATGGTAAAGAATGTGTCTTTCCTTTTTACTTTATACATTTCGCGGCAGTTCGAACCGGCTATACCTTCAGGTTTGCTTTCGGTTATGTTTACATCTGTTGCCGACAATCCTCCCGCCGGGATTACTATGGTGGCGCCTGCCTTGAAATTTTGCTCGTTGAGTCCCGGGTTAGCCTTTATTATTTCGGATATTTCTATGTTGTATTTCCGCGATATGGAATACAGCGTTTCTTTGGCGGCTATGGTGTGGAAACGTTGCGAACTCGATACGGCCGGTATGATGAGTTTTTGTCCTACAGATATGTTGTCGCTTATTCCGGCATTGGCGTTCTTCAGTGTTCCTACGTTGATGTTGTACATAGTCGCTATGCCGTATAATGTTTCGCCCGGTTTTACAATGTGTTCCGTGTTGGGGCTTTGAGCATGCAGGCTGCATACCGAAAGTACCGAACCTATCCCGAAAGACAGCATGGAGCGGAAAATTCTTTTGGTTCGCATGAAGTGTGAAGTTGATTCAAAACACAAAAATACGAAGAACTATATTAATATAAGTCGCATTTGTTGAAATAATGCATAAGTGTTTATTGCGAGGCGCGTGAGAGTATTTTGTATTTCAGGCAAAAACAACTGTGCTGGCTGCATGTCCGGCCGGAGATTCTCAGTTTGCATTAAAGTGTCTGCAAAAGTGCCTTATGTTGTATGAAAAGATGAAAACTATTTTTCAGCGTGTTATACCCACATGGGAGCAAATAAAAAATACAAGGCACATATTTCGAAATATGTCAGACATATTTTAAAATATCTCAGACATATTTTTTGCCTTCTGAAAACCCGTTAGAAAACCGTGATAAAAACGAGGACAAAAACGGACGGCGCATAATACATTGCCTTATGCAAACAGTAACATATCCTTACGAAAGACACTTTTATACACTTTCTACTCTCTGCCGTGCAAGGCGAATAATAGTTCAAATAAATGGCGGCAAATTATATCAAAAAGACGAAAGTTGCCGTTATTAACAATATAAATTGTAACTTCGCATCAAAAGAATCAGATGAAACGATTTTCCCTTATCTTGTTAGCCTTGCTATTTGTAGTGTGCGGTAAGGCTTTTGCCGACGACGAGTTGCCGTCGGCAGCCCCGACCATGACAATAGTAAAAGGAGACAGCATTTCGGAGACCACTCTTTATGAAGGCTCGGCGCCCGTAACAGGGCAGTTTGCTGCTAATGTGGCAAATCTCGGCAGTTATACGCCTTATTACGAGTGGCGTTTTTATGAAAACGGCGACCGCGAAAATCCGTTTCTCGTGAGATATGACCCGGAAATGGAATACACTTTCGACGAGTCGGGCTCGTTTAACATAGAACTTGTTATAAGTTTTGTAGACGGGCTTGATACGTTGGAATATTCCATGGACGAACCGTTTACTGTTAGTATAAGCACATCGAAACTGGAAATACCTAATGCTTTCTCGCCCAATGGCGACGGGCAGAACGACGTTTTCAAAGTGAAAGAGGGGTATCAGAGCATAGTAAGTTTCCATGGGTATATATTCAACAGATGGGGCAAGAAAATATACGAATGGACCGACATTGACGGCGGCTGGGACGGCGATGGCGCAAAAGACGGCGTGTATTTCGTAATTATCAAGGCCCGCGGTGCCGACGGCCGCAATTACAACCTTCGCCGGGACGTGAACTTATTACGAGGTTATGAATCAGAAGATACAAGCGGAAGTTAAGGAAGAAACAAACCGTAAGCCCGCTGCCGGATTGGAAAACGATAAAAAGATAATTGTACTCGGCGCGCGGGTAAACAACCTTAAAAACATAGATGTAGAGATTCCGCGCAACAGCCTGACTGTAATAACAGGGCTGAGCGGCAGCGGGAAAAGTTCATTGGCCTTCGATACAATCTACGCCGAGGGGCAGAGAAGGTATATCGAAACTTTCTCGGCCTATGCCCGTAATTTCATGGACCACCTCGAGCGGCCCGATGTAGATAAGATTTCCGGCCTCAGCCCCGTAATAAGCATAGAACAGAAAACAACCAACAGGAATCCACGCTCAACGGTTGGGACGATAACAGATATATATGATTACCTCCGTCTGCTGATGGCCAGAATAGGCGAGGCTTATTCATATGTAACCGGCGAGAAGATGATTCGCTACACCGGGGAGCAACTGCTGAATCTTGTAATGAAAGATTACGCCGAACACAAGATATATATCCTCGCTCCTTTGGTGCGCAACAGGAAAGGGCATTACAAAGAACTGTTCGAAACAGAGAGGCGCAGAGGTTTCCTGAACATGCGGGTGGACGGCGAAATAGTCGAGATAACCAAAGGAATGAAACTCGACAGGTACAAGAACCATGACGTGGAGCTTGTGGTCGACAAACTCATAGTACACGAAAAAGATTTAGAACGCCTTAAAAAGAGCGTAAATCTTGCGTTGGAACGCGGTAACGGCTTGATTATGGTTCAGGATTTTACGTTGGGTAGCATAAAGTATTACTCTAAACGCCTGATGTGTCCTACATCGGGAATATCTTATCGCGATCCTGCTCCTAATAACTTTTCGTTCAACACAACCATAGGTTCTTGTCCGAAATGCAAAGGATTGGGATACGTAAGTGCAATAGACATAAACAAAATAATTCCGAACCGCAAGCTGTCTATAAAAGAAGGTGCCATAATACCTTTGGGAAAAGCAAAACCATCTTTGATTTTCTGGAAAATAGAGGCTGTGCTTAAAAATTACGGTTGCGATTTGTCCGTACCGGTGGAGAATATTCCCGATGAGGCAATCGACGAAATAATAAACGGTTCTAACGAACAGGTGCGGATAGACGCTAATTTGGTGCATACTTCGAGCGATTTTTTTACAACCTTCGAGGGTCTGTCGCGCTATATTGAACAGACTGCACAGCGGGATGATTCTGCAGCCATGAAAAAATGGGTAGACCAGTTTGCAACCAAACGTACATGCCCAATGTGTCATGGCGCCCGGCTTAACAAGGAAGCATTGTGCTTCCGCATAAACGGAAAAAATATATTCGAACTGGCTTCGATGGACATCTCGGCTTTGTCTGAGTGGATGGCTAATGTGGAAAATACATTGTCGGAACGACAGCGTAATATAGGACACGAAATCATAAAGGAAATAAACAAACGTTTGGGATTCCTTATGGATGTAGGTCTGGAATATCTGTCGCTCAACAGGTCATCAGTCAGTTTGTCGGGAGGAGAAGGACAAAGAATAAGATTAGCTACACAAATCGGTTCAGGCCTTGTTAATGTTTTGTACATACTCGATGAACCGAGCATAGGCCTTCACGAACGCGATAATATAAGGCTTGTTAATTCCCTGAAAAAACTTCGTGATATGGGAAATACGGTGATTGTCGTGGAGCACGACCGCGACATGATGCTTGCGGCTGACTACATAGTAGACCTCGGCCCGCGTGCCGGCAGGCTCGGGGGCGAAGTAGTTTTTCAAGGAACGGTAAACGAAATGCTTTGTTCAAATACTTTAACTGCAAATTATTTGAACGGGACAACTGCTATAGAAATACCTAAGGAACGTCGTAAACCGAACGGGAAATCTATAAAAATAATAGGAGCTTCGGGAAATAATCTAAAAGGCATAAATGTGGAGATTCCTTTAGGTTTGCTCGTTTGTGTTACCGGCGTATCGGGCAGCGGCAAATCTACTCTTATAAACGACACGTTGTTGCCAATTATTTCCAAGCATCTTTATGGAACAATCAACGAGCCTTTGCCTTATAAGGAAATAAAAGGATTGGAAAACATCAACAAGGTTGTCAATGTAGACCAGAGTCCTTTAGGGCGCACTCCTCGCTCGAATCCGGCCACGTATTGCGGTGTATTTTCCGACATACGCAATCTTTTCGCTTCGTTGCCCGAAGCAAAAATGCGAGGTTACGGTGCCGGACGCTTTTCGTTTAATGTAAGCGGCGGAAGGTGCGAGACATGCAAAGGCAATGGATACAAAGCTATAGAGATGAATTTCATGCCGCCGGTATTTGTTCCCTGCGAAACATGTCACGGAAAAAGATATAACCGCGAGACGCTCGAAGTAAGGTTCCGCGGGCGGAGTATCTCTGATGTGTTGGACATGACCATAAACCAGGCGGTCGAATTCTTCGAGAACATACCTTCGATATTGAACAAGATAAAAGTATTGCAGGAGGTAGGGCTCGGATATATAAAGTTAGGACAATCTTCCACTACGCTGTCGGGAGGTGAAAGCCAGCGTGTAAAACTTTCGGCCGAACTGTCCCGCCGTGGCACTGGTAAGACGATATACATATTGGACGAACCAACCACGGGATTGCATTTCGAAGACATTAGGGTTCTGATGTCAGTTTTGAACCGTTTGGTAGAAAGAGGGAATACAGTCGTTGTTATAGAACACAACATGGATGTGATTACGCAGGCCGACTATGTTATCGACATGGGGCTTGAAGGCGGCTTTGCCGGCGGTGAAGTCCTGGCTACAGGAACTCCGGAGGAAATAGCAAAATGCGGAATAGGGTATACGTCAAAATATATTTCGCAAGAATTGAAACGTTATGCCCAAAGCACAAAACGAGTATGAAAAGCAAAGAAACTAAGAAAACGAACGTCGCCCGGCTTTTGGACCACGACAACATAAAATATGAGTTGGTTGCCTACGAAGTAGACGAGAACGATTTGAGTGCCGTTCATGTGGCTGAGTCTTTGGGTGAAGACATAAAACAGGTCTTTAAGACAATCGTACTTCATGGCGACAAAAGCGGGAACATCGTTTGCGTAGTGCCCGGCGACGCTGAAGTGGATTTGAAAAAAGCAGCCCAGGTAAGCGGAAACAAAAAATGTTCTCCTCTGCCTTTGAAGGAGCTGCTTCCTACTACGGGATATATCCGCGGCGGGTGCTCGCCTATAGGAATGAAGAAGCATTTTCCCACATATATCGACTCGTCGGCAAGGAATTTCGGCGATATATACGTTAGCGCCGGGGTGCGAGGCATGCAGGTCAGGCTCTCGCCCGATGATTTGGCGCTGATGTCGAAGGCTGCGTTTGCCGATTTGATATAATGTGAACCAACAACGTAATTTAAAAAGACTAAACTCAATTATTAATTCTTAAAATCAAATTATAATGTTCGAAGGACAACCCAAAGGGCTTTATGCGTTAGCCTTGGCAAACACAGGCGAACGTTTTGGATATTATACTATGCTTGCGATATTCACATTGTTTATGCAGGCAAAGTTCGGTTACGATGAAGGCGAGGCAGCCGGGATATATTCCGGTTTCCTGGCCGGAGTGTATTTCCTTCCGCTTTTAGGCGGCTTCTTGGCCGATAAGTTCGGCTATGGCAAGATGGTAAAGTTAGGTATGGCCATAATGTTTGTTGGCTACCTCTTCCTTGCAATTCCTACCAAGGCCGACGGTATCGGCTTTTGGAGCATGATAGGAGCGCTGACGCTCATTGCAGTGGGTACCGGCCTTTTCAAGGGAAACCTGCAAGTAATGGTGGGAAACCTTTATGACGACCCGCGTTACAGCAGCAAGCGCGATACCGCGTTCTCCATTTTCTATATGGCCATAAACATCGGCGCGATGTTTGCACCTACGGCGGCTACGGCTGTGACTAATTGGATGATGGGCAAGGACGGTTTTATTTACGACGGCCGCGTGCCTGCCATTGCCCACCAGATACTGGACGGAACAAGCACGCCTGCCAACGAGAAACTGTTGCAAGGGCTTATTGACAACCATACGGTTGCAACCAACTTTGCCGGTAGCCTTCAGGACTTCAGCGCGCAGTATATCGACAGCCTTTCGCAGGCTTACAACTACGGTTTCGGTGTGGCCTGCCTTTCGCTCATAGTTTCGGCTCTGATATACTTCTCGTTCCGCACGTCGTTCAAAAATGTGGAAAGTTCAGTCAAGACAAAGCCGGCAACAAGCGATAAAGAAAATACCAAAGTTGAGGAAATCACTCCTGCCGAATCTAAACAGCGCGTTATAGCTCTGATACTGGTATATCTCGTAGTGATATTCTTCTGGATGGCTTTCCACCAGAACGGTCTTACGCTTACATATTTTGCCCGCGATTACACGGCTTCGTCGGTTTCCGGCTTGAGCCGTATGGGCTTCAGCGTGTGGGGACTTGCATTTATAGCGGTATTGGTTTATGCTCTCTTTGCATTGTTCCAGTCGAATACAAAGCGTGCCAAAGCAGCCGCAGCCGTAGTCTCGCTATTGTGTGTAGCCGGCGTAGGTACAATCTTTACGACCATGGATGATACCATACAGATTCTCCCGCAGGAATTCCAGCAGTTCAACCCGTTCTTCGTGGTAGCGCTTACGCCGTTCTCGTTGTTGCTGTTTACGTCCTTGGCCAAGAAAGGCAAAGAACCGTCTGCTCCTCGCAAGATAGCTATCGGTATGCTCGTTGCGGCGGTGGCATATTGCATTATGACAGTTGGCAGCATAGGAATGCCTACGCCGGCCGACCTGAAAGCCGACGCAAGTCTGCTTAGCAATCCGGCAAGTCCGAATCTTCTAATTTCTACATATCTCGTTCTGACATTTGCAGAACTGTTGCTTTCGCCCATGGGCATATCGTTCGTGTCGAAGGTCGCTCCTCCCAAACTTAAAGGCGCTATGATGGGTGGCTGGTTTGCCGCTACTGCAGTAGGAAACTATGCCGTGCAGGTAACCGGACGTTTGTGGGGCGATTTGCCACTCGTTGCAATATGGGGAATACTCATAGGTCTGTGCGTGGCAGCGGCAATATTCATGTTCTCCATAATGAAAAGATTGGAACGCGTATGTAATTAATGAGATAACCTTGTAAAAGAGCAAAATACCCTTTGTCCGCGTGCGGACGAAGGGTATTTTGCATATAAGTCTGTAGCTTTGGAGTACTGTTTGTTTTTATCGCCGGCAGTGCTCCTTACAGTTTGCAGCCTATACGTTATGCAAAGCAGACATCCGCAGCAGCGGAAACCGGGCGCGGGAAACAGACAAAAAGAGCAACACGAAATCATATTTCATTTTCAGAGGGTTACAACTACCTCGGAGAAAAGAAAAAATACAAGGCACATATTTTAAAATATGTGCCTTGTATTTTGAAATATGTCCGACCTATTT
>URSZ01000079.1 GCA_900550635.1 uncultured Prevotella sp.
GCTTTGAGCGCGCGATCAACCAGGGCGTGCGTGTGGGCCACTTGGTGGCGGTGGGTCACGAAGAGGTGACCGTTGAGCTCGACGCCGCCGTGGCGGCGGGTGACACGCTCGAGATTTGGTTTTATCCGGGTGTCGACGCGCGCCCCGATGTGCCCAAGCGCTGGCCGCAGGTGCCCTGCCCGGTGGATGCCGCAGCGGGGAAGCGCGTCGTCGTGCATTGCAAGCGTAAGGTGGACACGGGCTGCGAGGTGTACCTGATTCGCAGCGCCGGCGTGTTGGATCAGACGGCGGCGGTGTTGGAGCGCATGCGGGCCGAGGCGGATGCGATTGCGCCCGTTGCACGTGTCGTTGAGGTGCTGCCCTTTGAGGACGTTGCGGTGGATGGCGGTGCGTCGACGGAGTTGGTGGAGTGCGCGGTTCCCGCTCGCATGGTTTTTGCTTGGCAGCTGATGGATGCCGACCCGCGCGGAGAACTCGATTTGTCCGACGCCATTGTGGTGCTTGACGAGGCGTGCCGCACGGGTGACGCTGACAGGACCCGCTCACTGATGCAGCGTGCCGGGCGCGTCGTCTGCCGCAACCTGGGGCAGGTGGCGATGGCTCGCGAGCTGGGCGTGACGTTTGACGTGGCGGCGCCGGTGTTCTGCGCGAATCGGGCAACGTTTGCTTGGCTGCGCGGGCTCGGTGCAGGGCGGGTGTACTTGCCGGCCGAGTTGCTCAACAATGATAGGGGGCGTATTGCCGAGCTGGCTGCTGAACCCGGCGTCCTTGGCCCCATCGACGCCGACCGTCCCGAGCTTATGGTGCGCGAGCACTGCCTGCTGACCGCCGAGGGCGTCTGCGCCACCCAAGCGACGGGACACGTCCGTTGCCGCGACTGCTTGCGTCGTCGGCAGGTACGCTATCTGGTCGAACGTGACGGTACGCGTCTGCCGGTCGCCGTTGACGCGTGCGGCAGGACGAGGATTTTCCTGTCGTAGGTGCCGCGTCGCGTCAGTTTGTTATCATATGAGAGTTTATGGACTTCCAGCACCGCCGTATCCGGTGAGGGTGCTATAGCAAAAGGAGGATACCCAATGCTGTCTGTTGACGAGCAAATGCGTATCATCACCTCGGGCGCCGCGCAGATCGTTCCTGAGGCCGACCTTCGCAAGAAGCTTGAGAAGGGCGAGCCCCTCAACATCAAGCTCGGCGTCGACCCCACCAGCCCCGACCTGCACCTGGGCCATGCCGTGCCGCTGCGCAAGATGCGCCAGTTCCAGGACCTGGGCCACAACGTCACCCTCATCATCGGCAACGGCACCGCGCTGATCGGCGACCCTTCGGGCAAGTCGGCAGAACGTAACCTGCTCGATGAGGACACCTTGCGTCACAACCAGGAATGCATCAAGAAGCAGCTCGCCAAGTTCCTCGACTTCGAGTCGGACGCGCCGAACCGCGCCGAGCTGGTCAACAACTACGACTGGATGAAAGACTTCACCTTCCTCGACTTTGCGCGCGACATAGGCAAACACATCACCGTAAACTACATGATGGCAAAGGAAAGCGTACAGAAACGCCTTAACGGCGAGGCGCGCGACGGCCTTTCGTTCACCGAATTCACCTACCAGCTGCTTCAGGGATACGACTTCCTCCACCTCTACCAGACAAAGAACTGCAAACTCCAAATGGGCGGAAGCGACCAGTGGGGAAACATAACCACCGGAACGGAGCTCATCCGCCGCACGCTCGGAGCCGAAGCCGAAGCATTCGCCCTCACATGCCCGCTCATCACCAAGAGCGACGGCCGCAAGTTCGGCAAGACCGAAAGCGGCAACGTATGGCTCGACCCCAAGCGCACCACACCCTACACCTTCTACCAGTTCTGGCTCAACGTGGCCGACGACGAAGCCGAAAGGTACATCAAGATATTCACCTCACTGTCGCACGAGGAAATCGACGCAGCCATAGCCGAACACCGCCAAGACCCCGGCCGCCGCACGCTGCAAAAACTCCTCGGCAAGGAGATAACCACCATGGTGCACTCGCAGAAAGACTACGAAACCGCCGTGGAGGCTTCGAACATCCTGTTCGGCAAAGCCACAAAGGAAAACCTGCTCAAACTCGACGAAGCCACACTGCTCGCCGTGTTCGAAGGCGTGCCCATGTTCGAAGTTGACAAGGACAAGGTGCTCGGCGCACGCGCCGTCGACCTGCTGGCCGAAACAACAAAGTGCTTCGCCTCGAAAGGCGAGATGAGGAAACTCACACAAGGCGGAGGCGTAAGCGTAAACAAGGAAAAACTCGACGCGTTCGACCGCGAAATCACGTCCGACGACCTGATAAACGGAAAATATATAATAGTTCAGCGAGGAAAAAAGAATTATTTCCTCATCATTGTAAGATAAATTCATAACTTGCGGGAGCTTACGGAACACTACCTAAGTTCCCGCAAATTTTATAACCTAAAACGATATGAAAACAAAAGCATTACTCCTCACCGCCTGCACCCTGCTGGCAACAGTTCAGGCTACCGCGCAGAAACGCGCCGAAAGACTCAGCCTCGAAAACCCCGAATCGTTCTCGATGATACTCATGGGCGACCCGCAGTCGTATGTAAAATACGACATCAACCAACCTGTCTTCGAACTCACCACAGCCTGGACGGCCGACAACATAGAAAACCTCAAGATAAAGGCAGTGCTCGTTACGGGCGACCTTGTAGAGACGAACGACAACGCCGTGCCCGTGCGCAGCATGGCCAACCAGACGTCGCGCCAGATGTGGGAATAGGTTTCGCGCTCGTTCGAGCGGCTGGACAACAAAGTTCCCTACCTCATCTCGCCGGGAAACCACGACTACGGCTACCGCAGCGCGGAAAACGGCCGCACCTGTTTTCCCGAATACTTCCCCGTGGAGCGCAACAACAAGTGGAACGACGCGCTTGTGGCACTTTATCCCAACCGCAACGGCGACCAGTCGCTCGAAAACGCCGCCTTCGAGTTCTCCGACAAGAACTGGGGCAAACTGCTCGTCATCTCCAGCGAATTCGCTCCGCGCGACGAAGTGCTCGAATGGGCCAAAAACCTCTGCACATCCGACAAATACAAGAACCACCGCGTTATATTCCTGACCCACAGCTACCTTAAAGGCGGCGCAAAGGCCGAGCGCATAGTCAGCGAAGGCTACAAGATAACGCCCCGCAACTGGGGACAGGCCATCTGGGACAAGCTGATAAAGGTAACGCCCAACATACGCTGCGTTATCTGCGGACATGCGGCCGAACCCGACAGTTTCGAGGGTCACGTGTCATTCCGTGAGGACAAGAACGACGCCGGAATAACCGTGCCGCAGATGATGTTCAACGTGCAGGCTCTCGGCGGCCGCTGGGAAGGCAACGGCGGCGACGGGTGGCTGAGAATCCTCGAGTTCAAGCCCGACGGCAAGACCGTGAGCATAAAAACATACTCTCCCCTGTTCGGAATATCGCCCACAACAAAGCAATTCGCCCACCGCACCGGCAAAATCGACCAGTTCGACATGATTCTGGAAAAATAGAATCCGCATTCGTGCCCCGGCAGCATGCACGCCTTTCCCGTGACAGCAAGGAAAATACTCACAACTCTTGTTCTCTGCGCTCCGGCTCTGACGGCCGGGGCGCAAAGCGGTTTTGTGGAACGCATGGACGGCATACTCGCCGCGCGCCGCGAACGCATGGCCGCCAAATACGACACGGCATACATCAGACTGCCCGAAAAGAAGTGGACGGTGAAACTGCGCACAACCATGCAGGGCACCGACCTCGACACCAAGGGCAAACTCGAGGGCATGTCTTATCGCTCGATGCTGAAAACCGACATCAGCGCGACCGTGGGCGCAAACATAAGCTACCGCGGCCTTACGCTCGGTTTCTCTGTCAATCCCGGCAAACTCTAGGGGAAGAACAATGTGAACACCTTTGCTTTCAGCTCCTACGGCAACCGCATGGGCATAGACCTCTCCTATTCCTCGGCCAACACTTTCAGAGGCAAAGCCGAATACGGCGGGGAAAGCCACGACGTGAGCGCGGGAAACGTGAAGATGAACCTACTCGAGGCCAACGCCTATTACTCGTTCAACCGCCGCAGGTTCTCGTTCCCGGCGGTTTTCACGGGGTCGCAGGAGCAGCGGCGCAGCTGCGGCACATGGCTTGCCGCGATGTCGGCCTTTGCAGGGAAGTTCACCACGGGCGACGGCACCATCCCCGGCCTTGCGGGCTCGGAACTTTCCGTGCTCAACGTGGCCGTAGGAGCAGGTTACGCCTACAACTTCGCGCTACGCCGCAAATGGCTGCTGCACCTCTCGGCCACGCCGCAGTTAGTGGTCTTTTCGCGCGCACGCCTCCTTGTGGACGGCGACAGGCAGCGTGCGCCGTTCAAGTTCCCCGCCATAGCCAACGTGGGACGCATAGCTGCGGTGCACAGCTTCGGCAACAGCTTCATGGGATTTTATGCCGTGGTGAACACATGGAACATGGGCGACCGCGACAAGATGGGCACGAGCATAATAAAGTGGCGCATCAGGCTGTTCTACGGCATAAGGTTCTGACCCCGCCCCGACACGCGCCGGCAGAGGCACGTCGCCGCCGCCCGGAACGCCGCTCCCGGGCGCACCGCCTTTGGAGCAAAAAGCCGTGTCTGCATTTTGTCTGCCTTTTCGGGGCAAGTTTTATATAGTTTTCACGTGGCAAAAAATATGTCCGAGATATTTTAAAATATGTCTGACATAATTCGAAATATGTCTGACATATTTTTTATTTGCTCCCATTCGGGGTTAACGTGCTGAAATTTAGTTTTCAATTTTTCGCTCCGAAAACGCCCGTTTTACGGTACAAGTTTTTCACCCATAGAGGCGCGATTTCATCGCGTCTTCATTCCACCTGTTGTTTTGCAAAACGCAATTCGCCGCGCCCTTCCGTCCGGCCGCATAAGCCCCATAGCAGCATCGCCACCGCCCGGGACACAAAAAATCGGCCGCCGGGCTACGAATTAATGCACATTATTTTTTTTCATTAAAGTTTTTTACTTTCTTTGTACTCGGAATATCACTAATCCTTAAAACCTAAAACATTTTACACAGATGAGTCTTACAGCATTAATCGTAACCGTGTTCGTCATAGGTTACCTGTTCATTACCCTCGAGGCGTTCACCAAGGTCAACAAAGCCGCCATTGCGCTGCTGATGTTCGTTGCCTGCTGGGTGCTCTACACCATTGGCGCCGATACGGGATATTTCGAAATTGCCGACGGGGCGGCCTCTGCCTCGGCCTACGTGAACAGCCGCCTGCTGGCACAGATAGGCGAAACGGGCGAGATACTTTTCTTCCTCATGGGTGCCATGACAATAGTGGAGGTAGTAGACAGCAACGGAGGCTTCGACTTCGTGCGCAAGTACCTCACTGCGCGCTCCAAGCGCGTGCTGCTGTGGAAGATAGCCATAGTGACGTTCATCCTCTCGGCCATTCTCGACAACATGACCACGAGCATAGTGATGGTGATGATTCTGCGTAAACTCGTGAGCGACAAGAAGGAGCGTATGCTCTACGCCGCCGTGATAATAATAGCCGCCAATGCCGGCGGCGCGCCCTCGCCCATTGGCGACGTTACTACCATAATGCTTTGGATAGCGGGCAACATAACCACGGTAGGAATCCTGAGCGAGATGACCATACCGGCCATTGTTTCGCTCGTAATACCGGTGTTCATACTCCAGTTCTCGCTGCACGGCAAACTGGGCGAACAGGCGCAGGGCGGCGGCGATGACGGCCGTGTGTCGCCTTTCACTGCGGCACAACGCAAGGCAGTGTTCCTTATCGGCGTGGGCGGACTGATTTTCGTGCCCATATTCCGCGGACTTACCGACCTGCCGCCGTTTGTGGGGATACTGCTCATACTCGGCCTGCTGTGGACAACGATAGGTATCTTCAACCGCTCCTGCAAGGATGTTCCCGCCGAACACAGGCAGAGCGTAACGAAATGCCTCTCGCGCATAGACATAAGCACGATACTCTTCTTCCTCGGCATTCTGCTTGCCGTAGGCTCGCTCTCCGAGATTGGCGTGCTGCAGGCGCTTGGCCAATGGCTCGACAAGGCAACCGGCGGCAATGACTACCTCATAACCGGCGCAATAGGCTTCGTGTCGAGCGTTGTGGACAACGTGCCGCTCGTGGCAGGCGCGATGAAGATGTACGTAATCGACCCGGCGAGCGCCAACCTTGCAGTAGACGGCATATTCTGGCAGCTGCTCGCATACTGCGCCGGCGTGGGAGGCTCGATGCTCATCATCGGCAGCGCGGCAGGCGTTGTGGTTATGGGCCTCGAGAAGATAACCTTCGGCTGGTACCTGCGCCACATATCGTGGGTGGTTGTGATTGGCTACCTGTCGGGTATAGTTACATACTGGTTGATGAGAACAGTTTTTTGATTAGAACATAAAGAACACATTTTTCACTATGATTGACGTAAGTCTGCGCAAAGCCGAAGAGACTGACTTTAAAAAGATTTTCTCACTGATAAAAGAGCTGGCCGAGTTCGAGAAATCGCTCGACCAGCTCACCAACACTCCCGAACGCATGGCGGCCGAGAAGGATTACTTTGAATGCTTCGTAATCGAAACGCCCGAACACGAGATGGTCGGCTATATTGTATATTATTACTGCTACTACACGTGGGTGGGCAAGGCCATGTACATGGACGACCTGTACATCCGCCCCGAGTTCCGCAAGCAGGGAATAGGCCTCTGGGCGCTCAACCGTATGATAGAGCTGGCGCGCCAAACAGGCTGCCACAGGATACGCTGGCAGGTGCTCGACTGGAACACCCCGGCGATAAACCTTTACCGTAAGGCCGGGGCAAAAGTGGGCAGCCCCGACCGCAACTGCGACATAGTGCTCTGACCGGAAGCCGCACACCCACGCCGCCGGCACGCCATGCCCCGACAACGCATGATTTCCTGCTGTTCCCGGAACCGGCCGGCTACTAACGCTGACAATTAACCTGTAAAATTAAAAAGCCATATTCATGAAACGTATCTATTTTGTTTTTGCGGCATTGCTGCTGTCGCTTTTCACCGCTGCCGACTCATACGGCGCCATCAAGCTGCGCATAATGTCGTTCAACATCCGTTGCCTCAACGGCGGAGACGCTCCCGAAAACCAATGGGACCAGCGCGCTGACCGGGTGGGCGAATACATCAACGAAGTAAAGCCCGACCTGTTCGGCATGCAGGAGGTTGTTTACAAGCAGTTCGAGGATGTAAAGGCGCGCGTAAAAGGATATGAATGCATATACGCCGGCCGCGACGACGGAAAGAACGGCGGCGAAGGCACACCCATATTCTACCGCCCCGACAAGTACCGCCTTATAAAGAGCGGCCACTACTGGCTGTCGGAAACGCCCGAAAAACCTACCTTCGGCTGGAAAGCCGCATGCCTGCGCATTGCACTGTGGGCCGTGTTTGAAGACATAAAGAGCGGCGAACGCTTCATTTACTGCAACACACACTTCGACCACATCAGCGTCGAAGCACGCAAGCAGTCGGCCATGCTGGCCAAAGACCGCATGCGCGCAATAGACCCCAGCCTGCCATTCATATTCAGCGCAGACTTCAACACCAACGAAAAGGAAGAAACATATTCGCTGCTCATAAACCATTCCTACCCCTGCTTGGACACATGGAAAGCAGCCAAGAAGCGCGAAGGCGGACCGGCCACGTTCAACGGCTGGGGAGATGTGGAAAACGTGGAGGACAACAAGATAGACTTCATCTTCACATCCGAGGACACCAAGGTGAAACGCGCCGTAATAGCCCCCGCCACAAATGAAAAGGGCGAATACGTGTCCGACCACAACGCTATCTGGGCCGACATCGTGCTCAAGTGAGGCATTACGTCCCGGACAAGCATTGTCCGCATTGCGGGGTGAGTTTTAACATACGTGAATTTACCGTTAATTTACCACCCCTCGGAGCAAAGAAAAAATACGTGCCTTGTATTTTAAAATATGTGCCTTGTATTTCGAAATACAAGGCACATATTTTTACCCCCTCGCAAAGGCCGATGAAAAGCGGGCTTGACGCATGTCCTTTTTTGTCGTTATTCTTCGTGCATTTGTTAATAAACAATTATATTTGTAGAATGCAGGCTGCGGCTCGGTCGGCTGCGGCCGAACCGCAACGGGCGCAAGCGCCAACAAACATACAACAACCCACAAAACTTGCGTTTTCGTTTGTCTCTGCGCTCGCCTTTCACTATATTTAAAGAATACGGGACGCGGCTCGGCATAGACTTAACCGAAAATTTCCATTTTCGTTTGTCTCTGCGCTCGCCTTTCACTATATTTGCGATGTAAAAGCGGCGGCTTACCCCATGCCGCGCGCCACTGCCATGAAACAAACATTAATAATACCTTTTATGAAATCCAAAACCAAGATTTTAGCGGCCATACTGTGCGCCGCTGTTTCCGCGTTCCCGTTCGCCGGGAGCGTAGCACAAATAACCATCGTACCGCAGCCGAGGCAGGTGCGCCTCAACCCCGGCAAAGCCACCATTCCGGCCAACCCGAAGGTATATATCGACTCGAAAGCGAAAATTTCGGCCGACTACGTAACGGCGCAGCTCAAGGAAACCGGCCTCACCCCCGTGCTCGTAAAGAAAGCCTCGCAGGCCGACATTGCCATAACGCTCAACGCCAAGGAAGCAACCCACGCCGAAGGCTATGAGCTGAACGTAACCGACAAGGGCACGCCCGCCATTACTGCCACCGCGCACGACCGCAGCGGAGCGGTGTACGCGCTCGAGACAATCCGCCAGCTGCTCAAGAAAGAAGGCAACGGCTTCAGCGCGGCAGTGTGCAAGATAAGCGACTGGCCCGAATTCGGCTGGCGCAGCATGCTGCTCGACGAGAGCCGCCACTTTCATGGCTCGGCAATGGTGAAACGCCTGCTCGACGAAATGGTACGCCTGAAGATGAACACCTTCCACTGGCACCTCGTTGACGACCCGGGGTGGCGTCTCGAGATAAAAGGCTACCCGAAACTCACCGAGGTAGGCTCGCTGAGCGATTTCAGCCACTGGTTCCCGGGAGCCGAGGAATGGAAAAAGATATACCCCGAACGCGAACGCTCCTACTACACACAGGACGAGATACGCGAGATTGTGGAATACGCCGCCGAGCGCGGAATACGCATACTGCCCGAAATAGAAGTACCGGCACACTGCACCGCCGCAACGAAAGCATACCCCGAACTGCTTACGCCGGTTGACAACGGCAACGAAAACCTGCCCGCGCTCTACAACGTAATATCTCCCGAATACGAAAAATTCATACACGACGTACTCGACCAGGTTATCAAGCTATTCGATGCCAAAGTTATCCACATCGGCGGCGACGAAGCCAACTACTCGCGCTGGGACAACAACGCCAAGATAAAGGCATTCATGAAAGAACACGGACTGCACACATACCCCGACATGCAGCTCTATGCAATAAACGAAATTTCCAAATACCTCGACAAGAAAGGCGTCAAGATGATTGGCTGGAACGAAATAACCGGCGACAACATACGCAACGAGGCAGGCCGCGGCGAAAACTCGGCCGTACAACTCAAACCCGGAACACTCGTACAGTTCTGGGACGGCTCCACCGAGTTCGCAAAGAAAGCCATTGCCAAAGGTTACGAGGTTGTAAACTCAAACCGCCTGTTCACTTACATAGACTACAGCTACGAGTCCATACCCCTTACACGCGCCTACAGCTTCAACCCCTATTTCGACGGGCTCACCGACGAACAGAAGACCAAAGTGCTCGGCTGCGGCTGCCAGATGTGGGGCGAAGCCACTCCTACAGACAAGCGTATCTACTTCCAGACCTTCCCTCGCCTGGCTGCATACGCCGAAGCCGGATGGACACCCAACGACCTGAAGAACTACGCCGACTTCGTAAGACGCATTACCCCCATAGAACAGACGTGGAAACAAAAAGGCTACTTCGTGGGACAACCGTCTTTCACCATGGGCAAGACAGAAGAACCTAAATAGCCCGCATTCCGCACACGCATATAAAAGCAAGGTTAGTGGCCGCGGGTTACAGCCTTGCTTTTATTTTAACCGGGCACAACCGTCCCGACAACACGGCTGCATGAACAACAAAACCTTAATACCATAAAATAATGAGAAAACTGAACACCATTGCGCTTGCCGCGCTCTGCACGCTGTGCGGCCCGGCGGCGCAGGCACAGGACACAAACGTCCCCACGTGGGACATATACCCCGACACATGGGTGGCAACCGACGCACTGGGGCGCATACAGCCCACGCAGGCCGAGACCGGCGACGTCAAGACCGACAAGAAACGCGAAGTGGGCATATTCTACGTTACCTGGCACAACTCCGACCTGTATAACATGCCTTCGCCTTACGACGGCGACGTTACCAAAGTGCTCGAGCGTGACCCTTCGGCGCGCCTGGACGGGAAAAGCAAGAGCTGGACGGTAGGTTCCTACCACTGGGGCGAACCCGAAGTGGGATACTTCCTTTCGGCCGACCCTTACGTGATACGCCGCGACATTTCCATGCTTTCCGACGCGGGAGTGGACGTGCTCATCCTCGACGTTACCAACGGCGTGCGCTACTGGGAGGCATGGGAAGCGCTCTGGAAGGTGATGACCGACATGAAGGCCGAGGGAAACAAAGTACCCAAATTCTGCTTCTGGTCGTTCAACGGAAACATGATACTCTCCGTGCAGGAACTGTACGACAAGGTGTATAAGGACGGACGCTACAAAGACCTCTGGTACTACCGCGACGGCAAACCGCTGCTGCTTTACAACGCCGACCCCACATGCGACGCAAACGGCGCGGGATACAAGGGGCACGACAATTACCTTTACGACCCAGACGCGGTTACCAATCCCGCCAACCCGCACTACGGCGACACGCTATACACGAGCAAGCAGCTTACTTTTTACCCCAAGTATATAACCGACTTCTTCAGCCTGCGCAACATGTGGTGGGGATACTACCGCTGGGCGAACAAACGCTTCATTGGCGGCGAAGGAAACTGGAGCTTCGGCCAGGACCTCGGCGACAAGAACGTGCAGAAACTCTCGCCGCGCGAACGCACGGCAACATGGAAGGGCCAGCTCGAGGAGTTTGCCGTCACCCCGGCGCAACACTCCTCGACAATGATAGGAAAGTCGTGGCGCATGTCTACCGGCGAGCCGAAACTCGACGAACACGACATGCCAGTGCCCACATACGTGCCCGCAACGGGCA
>URSZ01000080.1 GCA_900550635.1 uncultured Prevotella sp.
GAAATCGGGCGAATATTTCCTTATCTCGGTCATCATCTTGTCGAAGTCGTCGTATTTTTCCTTGCGCAGCTGCCCGCAAACGGCATCCATCTTGAAAAGGCCGAAATTGTAGTCGCGCACGAGCCCTATCATCATGTCGGAGCGTTCCTTGGCTTCCTCGGGTGTGTCGCCAAAGCCGTCGGGTCCGCACCAAACGCCGAGGCGTGTGTTCATTTTTGCCGCCTGTTTGCTCAGCGGGCCGAAGCCTTCGGGAAAGTAACGCTTGAAACGCTCGCTTTTCGTGCTTCCGTAGATTTTTGCACCGTCGAGTGCCCCGGCGTCGAAAGCATATATGTCGAGTTCCATGCCGTAGGTGTCGTGCAGCCATTGGAAGAAGTCGAGGTTCTTGCTCGTCTGCTCGGCCGTAGCTCCTTCGTTGGTGTTGTTTATCCACGAGAAGTACTCCGAGTGCGACGGGGTCTTTTCGGTTGCTCCGCCCTGCGGCGTTTGCGCGTGCAGGCCGGAGAAAACGCCGGCCGCTACGAGCGCAGTAAAAAATAATTTTCTCATATACAAGTTGTTGAATTGGTGTTTGAGGTTTGGAAGCGTAAAAATAAGAAAAACAATTAAAAAATCAAAAACTGTACGTCGTTTTTAAACATTTGCGGAGTACAATTTTATGCCCATGTAGGAGCAAGAAAAAAACAGGTCGGACATATTTCGAAATACAAGGCACATATTTTAAAATATGTCAGACATATTTTTTGCCTTGTCAAAACCCGCATGGATAAAGGGCTTCCGCAAAATGTTAAATGCAGACATCGGCGGTCGGCCTTGCCGGGGCGGGCAGGTGGCGGCGGTTGCGGTTGCCCGATTTTGCGGAAATGCGGGTCTTGCAGCCTTATCTTATTGCCCGATGTAGCAAACGGAATGTAAAAACCCCCGTACATGATTGCTCATGTGCGGGGGTCGGCGTATGAAAAATGTTTAACAGTGTGTCATTTGCCTTGCGTGCCCGTTTATGTGCGGGTTGCGGTGGCGTCTTTACCTTTTAGCGTTTCCAGAAACGGTAGGTGATGTCCTCGCGTGCGCCGTCGGCTTTAATGCGGTACAGGCGCTGGTTGGTAGTCTCCTTGTTCAGCGGCCCGCGCTCGGGAATGTATGGCCCTATTTTCACGTAGTCGAATGCTGCGGGTTCAAAACCTTCCGGAAAATCGTTCTTCCCGGAATACCAGGCCGTGGCAAAACTGCCTTTGTAGTGCTCTTTTATGTATTTTGCAAGTTGTGCCACCCTTTGCGGGTCTCCGTCGCCACCCATGAAACTGACACATGTTACTTCGCCCACATATTGCGCCAGCATTTCGTCGAGCGCCTTTTCGTCGAGCACGTTGCCAACGTCGTTGCGCAGGTAAGGGCTGTGGCAGCCCACGCAGTGGTTGGGGCAGAGCGACAGGTTGATTGCCAAGGTCACCTGGTCGGGGATTTCCTGGAATACAATGTCGTAGCCTACGTATTTAAGCATTCTCTTCTACTTTGGCCGTCTCGGGAGCATACTTCGGGGCGTCGTAGAAGCGGCGTGCGGCTTCCTTCTGCCTGTCCATCGAGAAGTTTGATACACGTTTCAGGTAGCCTATCACGCGTGTAAGGTAGTCGACGTTGTGGCTGTGGCATACGGGGCACTCCTTGAGATAGCGCTTGTCGATGTGGCCGCAGTCGTTGCACAAGGTGTTGGGCACGTTGAAGGTAAAGTAGTTGCACCCCTCCTTGGCCGCCACACGCAAGAGCTGGCGGTACTGGGCCTTGCTCAGGTGCTCGTCCAGGTTCATGTGGAGCGCGGAGCCGCCTGTGAGGTGCTCGATGTATTTGCGGCCGTGCAGGCGGAACTTTTCGAGTATGTGAGTGTTCGTATCCTCTACGATGTAGAAGTAGCTGTTGTAGCAGTCGCGCGGAACATAGTATCCGTCCTCGCGGTCCCAGCGCGCGTGTTTCACACCAACGTTCTCGGCCGGAATCATTTCGCAGTTGAACAGCACGTCTTTCGTGCGGTATTTCTTGTTATAGTATTCTATCGTGCCAAGTATGCCCTGCACGAAGTTAAGGTACTCTTCGTTGTCAGAGATAGTGAGCCCGAGCGATTCGGCAGCCTCTACCATGCCGTTTACGCCTACGGTGAGGTACTGGCGTGCGATGTTGATGTAGCCCGAGTCGAACAGCGGCAGCATTCCGCGCTTTTGCAGGTCTTTCAGGTTCTCGTTGTATGCCAGCTGCACTTTGTGCACGAGGTCTACCACGTCGGCCACGAAGTCGAGGTAAGGCTTGCCCTGGCGTGTGGCCTCTTGTACGCAGCGGTTAAGGTTGACGGTGAGCACGCTCTTCGAACCTGTCGACACGCCTCCGGCACCGAGCGTGTAGCTGAAACCGTTGTCCTGTATCTCGTTGCGCAGGCGGCAGCATGAAGCCAGCGAATCGGCGTTGTCGCTCATGTATGTAAAGAAAGAGTGTCCTTCGGAGTACATTTCGGCAGTGAAGTCGGCGTACTCCTTGTCTATCACGTCGCCGTCTTTTGTGAGCAGCGCCATCGTCTCGACCGGGAAAGTGAGCACGGTCTTTGTGCGTTCCTTGTTGAACCACTTCATGAAGCGTTTTTGGAGCCAGCTTACGGCGTTCCAGTCGGGCTGCGAGCCGTCGGGGTAGTGGAACTCGCCGAAAATGCTCTCGAAATAATATTTGTCGTAGTAGGAAATGTTCCAGAATACGGCCTGGAAGTTACGTGCGCCGGTAGGCTGGTTGATGGAGTAGACCACTTGTTCGAAGCAGTCGGTAATGATTTTGTCGAGGGTGCGGTGGCGTTCCGACAGGTCTACTACCTCGTCGGCGCGCTTGTAGAAGTCCTCGCCATACTCCTGTGCTATGAAGTAGGCCATGTACATAAGGAATTCCGGCGTTGCGCACGCGCCGCTCAACATGCTCGAAACGATGAACACCATGTTGATGAACCCTCCGCAGAAGGACTTGAGGTTGGTGGGCCGGGTGGAATTGCCGCCAATGCTTTTTGTTCCTTCGAGCAGCCAGGGGTACATCGTTATGCTGGCGCAGTAGTTTGCCAGGCAGGTCTCGTCGTTTTTGTATATGAAGTGGTGTTCGAGCAGGTAGATGTACCGGTCGGCCAGTTCTTTGCCGTACATTTCCTT
Source organism: uncultured Prevotella sp. (assembly GCA_900550635.1). Lineage (GTDB taxonomy): Bacteria > Bacteroidota > Bacteroidia > Bacteroidales > Bacteroidaceae > UBA6398. Next base: position 3,171 of record URSZ01000080.1, read on the forward strand.
TATGCGGTCGCACAGCAGGCGTCGGTTAAGGCGTATGAAGTTCGACTTAGGCAACTCGCCTATGAGCGTGGCTATGTTTTTGTTTTCCACGTTTGCGTTTGCGTCGTACTTGCTTCCGGTTGCGGGATTGGCTGCGTTGCAGTAGTCGATTAGGAATTTAAGTTTGTCGCGCACTTCGCGGTCTTCGAAATGGCGTTGCCTGTATAACATGAACGACTTGGCTGCCTTGAAATGCTTTTCGGCCATGAGAGCCACTTCCACTTGGTTCTGGATGTCTTCCACGCTCATGCCGTTGCAGAACTTGAGGTGGTCGAGCACGCGCTGCACGTCGTCGGCGCATACGGGGGTGTTTACTGATGCGAAAGCCTTCAGTATGGCGCTCTTTATCTTTTCGAGCGAGAAGCGTTCGGTTTTACCGTCACGCTTGGTGATGTAGAATTGGTCGTAGCTCATAAGGTCTTTTCTTTTTTATAAATTAATTATTCGTTTCGTCTCGTTTTCAGTGTGCGGCTTTTACAGCCCTGCCGCCTGCCTGTAAAGGTGAATTGCCGAGCCTTGGGTTGAAAGTACAGGTATTCAGAATATTATATGTATTTATCTGTATTTCAGTGGTTTCTTCGGATTCTCTTGTGGCTCAGGCCTTGTCCGGATGTCGGCGGGTAACTGGTTGCAAAGATATATTTTTATATAATATTCCGCGCTTGTTTTTGTCAAAATATTTACGTTTCCGGGAAACTTTTTTCTTGCGGAAAAATAAAAAGTTTCCCGTTTTGGAAAACTTTCGTTTAATAAACTTGTGGTAAGTTTCTATGTTCGCAAACCTTATGCTCTTACATTGGGTGTATGCAAAGTTACTCTCTTTTTTTAATGCGGCGTTGTGTTGGCGGCATATATTTTATGATGAATTTTCACGCCAGTTTTTTTACGCTTTTACGAGATTCGCGCGGAGTGTTGCCTGGGTGTGCGTAAAAGGGTGCGGAAGCGGACATTCCTGCCGGGAAAAGTGAAAACTCGTTTCCAGGCTGTTGTGCCCCTCAGGGAGCAAATAAAAAATATGTCAGACATAATTTAAAATATGTCTGACATATTTTGAAAAAGGTCAGACGTATTTTCCGGCTCCTGAAAACCCGGTTGAAAATTGCGGCAAAAATGCAGACAGGTTCGGGCCGGCCTTTGCGCTGCGGGGCATAAAAAATCCCGGCCGCAAAAAGCGGCCGGGACATTTCAGTGAGTATTGTTTATGAAGATTAATCAGAGTTTCGGGCCTGCTGCTACGAGAGCCTTGCCGGCTTCGTTGCTTTCGTACTTCTTGAAGTTCTTGATGAAGCGGCTTGCGAGGTCCTCTGCCTTCTTGTTCCACTCTTCAGCGCTTGCGTAGGTGTCGCGCGGGTCGAGGATGTCGGGATTTACGCCCGGCAACGATGTGGGAACAACGAAGTTGAAGTAAGGAATGGTCTTCGTTTCTGCTTTCTCGATTGAGCCGTCGAGGATAGCGTCGATGATTGCGCGTGTATCCTTGATTGAGATACGTTTGCCTGTTCCGTTCCAGCCGGTGTTTACGAGGTAAGCCTTTGCGCCGGTCTTTTCCATCTTCTTAACGAGTTCCTCAGCATACTTGGTGGGGTGCAGCTCGAGGAATGCCTGGCCGAAGCAAGCCGAGAATGTCGGGGTCGGCTCGGTGATTCCGCGCTCTGTGCCTGCGAGTTTTGCGGTGAATCCGGAGAGGAAGTAGTATTTAGCCTGCTCGTTGTCGAGGATTGAAACGGGGGGCAGCACGCCGAATGCGTCAGCCGAGAGGTAGATTACCTGCTGAGCGTGCGGGCCTTTCGATACCGGCTCAACGATGTTGTTGATGTGGTAGATAGGATAGCTTACGCGGGTGTTTTCGGTTACGCTCTTGTCGGCGAAGTCGATTTTGCCGTTTGCGTCTACGGTAACGTTCTCGAGGAGTGCGTCGCGCTTGATTGCGTTGTAGATGTCGGGCTCTGCGTCTTTGTCGAGGTTGATTACCTTAGCGTAGCAGCCGCCTTCGTAGTTGAATACGCCTTCGTCGTCCCATCCGTGCTCGTCGTCGCCGATGAGTTTGCGCTTCGGGTCGGTCGAGAGGGTAGTCTTGCCTGTTCCGGAGAGGCCGAAGAATATTGCTGTCGAGGTTCCGTCCATGTTGGTGTTGGCCGAGCAGTGCATTGAAGCAATGCCGCGGAGCGGGTTGAAGTAGTTCATCATCGAGAAGATACCTTTCTTCATCTCGCCGCCGTACCATGTGTTGAGGATTACCTGTTCCCTTGATGTGAGGTTGAACACAACAGCTGTTTCGCTGTTAAGGCCGAGTTCCTTGTAGTTTTCTACCTTTGCTTTCGAAGCGTTGTAAACTACGAAGTCGGGCTTGAAGTTTTCGAGTTCTTCCTCGCTGGGGCGTATGAACATGTTCTTTACGAAGTGTGCCTGCCATGCAACTTCAACGATGAAACGCACGCAGAGGCGTGTTGCGGGGTTCGCGCCGCAGAAGCCGTCCATTACATAGAGCTTCTTGCCGGAGAGTTCCTTGAGTGCGAGGTCTTTCAGCACGTTCCAGGTTTCAACCGAAGCCTTTTTGTTGTCGTTCTTGTATTCGTCGGTTGTCCACCATACGGTGTCCTTGCTTGTTTCATCGTAAACGATGAACTTGTCCTTAGGCGAACGTCCGGTGTAGATACCAGTCATTACGTTTACAGCTCCGAGCTCGGTTTCCTGTCCTTTCTCGAAACCTTCGAGGCCTGCTTTGGTCTCTTCTTCGAAAAGGACTTCATAGGAAGGGTTGTGAAGCACTTCCTTTACGTTCTGAATGCCATACTGGCTCAAATCCAATTTTGCCATGTTAGTTGAAGTTTTATTTGTGATTGTAAGTTGTGTAATCTTTTTGCGGGGCGTTTTTGCAGGTTCCCCCGAAACCGTCACAAAGTTACTTAAAAGCGTGCGATGTCCTGTTTGTGACGATATTAATTGTTGTAGCCAAGTGTTAATTTTGTCATAAAAAGGGCGTTGTTCGAATCCTGTCCCCGCGTTTTGCAAATCATGCTTAGCAAAGGGCGCACCCCGGTGCATGTTTTGCCGTGCAGGCTGGGAGAGTGGATATTTATTCGCTCCAAACTGGATATTCATCCCGTTTTTGGCAGACAGGCGCACGGCCTTTTGTGACGGGCGTTTCGGGGGCCTGAAAATTAGTCGGACCTTTTTTGAAATTAGTCCGACCTTTTTTAAAATATGTGCCTTGTATTTTTTATTTGCTCTCGGGGCGGTTTGAAGGTGCCGCAATGCGCCTGCCCTTTAGCGTGAATATGTATGCAAAACCGCCCGGCTCCTTGCTGGACGCCGGGCGGTCTGTCTGTTTTCCTCGAGGTCGGACCTTCTGCGTTTTATTTGCGCAGGCCCAAAGCCTTGACGATTGCGCGGTAGCGGTTGATGTCGCGGTCTTTCAAATAATTGAGCAACGCGCGGCGCTTGCCTACCAGGCGAACGAGAGCCCTTTCTGTGTTATGATCTTTACGGTTGGCTTTCATGTGTTCCGTCAAGTGGGAGATACGGTATGAAAATAATGCCACCTGTGCTTCGGGTGAGCCGGTGTCAGTATTCGACTTTCCGTATTGTCCAAAGATCTCTTTCTTTTTAGCTGGGTCTAAGTACATAAGAAATGTTTGATAATGAAATGTGAATTAAATTTGCCGCATTTGCTGCAAGCGGGTGCAAATTTAGGCATTTGCCTTTAAATAGCAAACTTTAAACAGCATTTTGTGTGCCTTTATGCCTTGTTTTCATTGAAATGGGGCGCGCATACCCTGCTTTTGTGCGTAAAAAAACGTAATTTTGCAGCGGTTTTAACAAGGATATATTTTAAATGCAAGACATTCGAAACATTGCAATCATTGCCCATGTCGACCACGGTAAGACAACCCTTGTCGACAAAATGCTCATGGCCGGAAAACTTTTCCGCGACAACCAGAAAACCGGTACGCAGATTCTCGACAGCAACGACCTTGAGCGCGAAAGGGGCATAACTATTTTATCGAAGAACGTTTCGATACGTTACAAGGACGTAAAAATCAACATCATCGATACTCCGGGGCACAGCGACTTCGGCGGCGAGGTGGAGCGAGTGCTCAACATGGCCGACGGCTGCATTCTGCTTATCGATGCCTTCGAAGGCCCTATGCCGCAAACGCGCTTCGTGCTGCAGAAGGCACTCCAGATAGGCCTCAAGCCGATAGTGGTGGTAAACAAGGTGGACAAGCCCAACTGCCGCCCAGAGGAGGTGTATGAAATGGCTTTCGACCTCATGTGCGCGCTCGACGCAACCGAGGAACAGCTCGACTTCCCGGTGGTTTACGGTTCTGCAAAGCAGGGCTGGATGGGGCCGGATTACAACAAGCCTACAAACGACATAACTTACCTGCTCGACAAGATAATCGACGTGATACCAGCGCCCAAACAGCTCGAAGGAACGCCGCAAATGCTTATCACGTCGCTTAGCTACTCGAGTTACACCGGCCGGATAGCCGTGGGACGTGTGCACCGCGGCACGCTTACCGCCGGAATGGACGTTACTATAGCACATCGCGACGGAACAATGGAGAAAACGAAAATCAAAGACCTCCAGACGTTCGAAGGCATGGGGCATGCGCACGCCGACAGCGTTTCGAGCGGAGACATATGCGCAATCGTGGGGCTTGAAAACTTCGAGATAGGCGATACTATATGCGACCTGGCCAACCCCGAGCCGCTTCCGCCCATTGCAGTCGACGAGCCGACGATGTCCATGCTCTTTACGATAAACGACTCGCCTTTCTTTGGCCGCGAAGGCAAATTCTGCACCTCGCGCCACATAGGCGAACGCCTGCAGAAGGAACTCGAACGCAACCTTGCGCTGAAAGTCAGGGAAATCTCGCCCGACAGGTGGATTGTTTCGGGCCGCGGAGTGCTTCACCTCTCGGTGCTTATCGAAACAATGCGCCGCGAAGGCTATGAACTCCAGGTAGGCCAGCCGCAGGTTATATACAAGAACATCGACGGCATGAAATGCGAGCCGGTGGAGGAACTCACAATCAATGTGCCCGAAGAATATTCCAGCAAGATGATTGACATGGTGACGCGCCGCAAGGGAGAGATGACCTCTATGGAGTCGCAGGGCGACCGCGTGAACATAGAGTTCGAGATTCCTTCGCGCGGTATCATAGGTCTGCGCACCAACGTGCTCACCGGCAGCCAGGGAGAGGCGATAATGGCACACCGTTTCAAGGACTACCAGCCTTACAAGGGAGAAATCGTGCGCCGCACCAACGGCTCGATGATAGCCCTCGAAAGCGGCACGGCCTTTGCCTATGCAATCGACCACCTTCAGGACCGTGGCCGTTTCTTCATCTCACCGCAGGACGAGGTGTACGCCGGGCAGGTGGTGGGCGAGCATGTTCACGACAACGACCTCGTGGTCAACGTTACCAAAGCAAAACAACTTACCAACATGCGCGCGAGCGGTGCCGACGAAAAGGCGCGCATTGTGCCGCCGGTTATTTTCTCGCTCGAAGAGGCGCTCGAATACATCAAGGAAGACGAGTATATAGAGGTTACGCCCAAGAGCATGCGAATGCGCAAGATTACTCTCGACCACCTTGAGCGCAAACGCGCCAATAGGTAAACAACAAGTTTGCGGAAACTGTTTATATTTTAGTACACATCAGGGCCTGCTGCAATCAATATCGCGGCAGGCCTTGTTTTTGCAGCCTTTTCCGAAAAGGCAGACGGGCACTATGGCTTAGGTTTACCGAACGGAGGCGTGTTTGTCGCTGTTTTTTCTTTCCCCTTAGGACGTCGTAAAAAATATGTCTGACATATTTTAAAATAGGTCAGACATATTTTAAATTATCTCTGAGATAATTTTTTTCTTGTGCTTACCCGGCGTTCAAAAATTCCATGCCGTTGCTAAGCCGAGCGTAAGCATGTGGAAATATTGCCCTCCGCTTTTGCTTACCGGCGGGAGCAGGTCGTAGTCGGCCGAGAAACACACCGACATGTCTTTCCTGGCGCGGAAAGTGAACGACAGTCCTGTTCCGGTGCCGAACCCGTTGCCGCCGTCCACGGTTTGCGAAGCGAGGTACAGGTTGCCGTAATGCACGAATCCCGCCGTAAGCTTCGTTCCCGCAAGCCACCGCTTCGAAACAGGGCACGAGGCGTAAACTCCGGCCGAGGCGTTGAGCAATTCGAGGCGGTCGGGCTCGGCCTGGCGGCCGTTGGTTATTATGTTGCAGCTTGCCGTGCCTATTTTCCCGCCTATGCCGATGTGCGTGTTCGCGAAGTAAGCTCCTTCGACGGCCGCGCAATATCCGCCGGAGGTTCTGAAGTCCAGCATGTCGTTGAGCCGGAAATTTCCGAGCGGAACGTTGAATCCCGTCCGTATTCCGACGAACGAAGGCTTGTAGCCGCGGTTGGAGATAATGTCTTTGCGGCCGGTTATGTCGAGCCCCTTGTTGCGGAACAGCGCGTCGGTTATGCAGTAACCCAGTTCGGTGGCGAGTATGCCTATCCCTGCCCCGGCGGCCACGTCGCTCGCCCAGTGGCGGTTCTTGCGTATGCGCAGTATTCCTGTTGCTGCGGCTGTGGCGTAGCCTCCTATGCTTACGAGCGGGCTGATGTGACCGTATTCGCGGTGCAGTATTGTGGCCGTTACGAACGCCGTGGCCGTGTGCCCCGAGGGAAAGGAATGGTCGTCGGAGTTGTCGGGGCGCCCGGTGCTTATGAGGTGTTTCATGCTTTGCGTGGCCGCAAGCATGATAGCGCCGCCCATGGCTCCCGAGGTAACCATGCGCCCCCACGAGCTGCGGCTTTCAACGCCAAAGGCTTTCAGCCCCAATGTAACCGCGAGCGGCAGGTATTGTATATACGTCTCGTTTCTCTTGTAAGTTTTGGGAATGTGTTCGCCGCGCATATTGCGGAAATGCGTGTCTTCGCCTTTTAGCAGCAATGCTCCGGTTATGAGCGGAACTGAGACGTATGTCATGCGCAATGCTTTTTCCGCGGCGGCAGAACCGGCATGGTTCGCACAGCGTGAGGAATCGCCGGCGGCCGCGCTGTCAACTTCGGTGCACACGGCATTGCCGGCGTCGTCGAAAGGCATACGGCCGCACGTTCCGGCCGGTTGTACGGCGGCATGTGCGTTGCCTGTGGCGGCGAATAGGAATGCTGGTAAAAGAAGTCTGTTTCTTGCGATTATTTTACTGTTATGAAAAGCCATACGCTAACCAGAATGATAACCCCGAGCACGAGCTTGTTGTAGAACTTTTTGTTGATATGCCTTATAAGGCGCATGGCCACGAAATTGCCGAGCATCATCATCGCGCCTATTATTACGCCGTGTATTATGGCGCTGAAACCGAGAAATCCGAGGGCGTGGTATGTGTATGCCCTTACTATGTGCATTGACGCGGCTGCCAACCCTTCGGTGGCGATGAATGCCACGGGCGACAGGTTGAGCGTGAGGAACACCGAGCTGCTCAATGGCCCGTAAAGGCCTACAAGTCCGTTTACCGCACCCGTTAACGCCCCGCCGGCAAACATTGTGGGGCGCGACGATGGCAGGCGGAGCTTGCCCATGAAAGTCATAAAGGCAAACACAACGAGGCAAACGCATATTATGCGGGTGATGGTAACGCGCGGCGCAATGGCAAAGCCGAATGCCCCAAGGGCCGTGAAGGGCAGGGCGAAGATGGAGAACTGGATTACCTTGCGCCAGCAAATTTTCCTGAAACCTATTATGGCTTTCGAGGCGTTGCTCATAAGCTGCGCCACGGCTGATACGGGCACGGCCACTTCTACGCCGAAAAGGCTCGTTATGGCCGGTATTATTATAAGCCCGCCGCTGCAGCCAACGGCTCCCGACAGGAAGCCGCCCACGAAGCCGATTATCACGAAAATCAGGTCTACAGGCATAGGTTTTATGTTTTATATGTGCAAAGTTACTAAAAAAAAGTGAAATGCGGAAAGATATAGTGATAGAATTGAGTTACAAGGGTTTTGGTTGAAGTGGCGATAATCCGTGA
>URSZ01000081.1 GCA_900550635.1 uncultured Prevotella sp.
AGATACTCAACGACCTGGTTGTGACGCCGCACGTAATGGGCAAGATACTCGGGCTGCGCCCTGCGGTGGTGTTGCTTTCGCTTACCGTGTGGGGTTACATGCTCGGTATAATCGGACTTATAATCGCACTGCCTGTAACGCAACTGATGATTACTTATTACCGAACATACGTGGTGGGAGACCCGCCCGAAAACGAGAAATCCGCAGGGTAGGTGCATTTTTCCCGGATTTTGTTTGGCCGTATCGTTCGGAATTCATACTTTTGCACCGCAAAACACGGGAGATCCGCTAGCTCAGTTGGTAGAGCACAACACTTTTAATGTTGGGGTCTTGGGTTCGAGCCCCAAGCGGATCACCAGAAGAAAGGTCTTCAGCAATGAAGACCTTTCTTTTGGTTACGAGTTGTTATGAGCAAGCACGGCTTGTGAAATTTTAATGGCCTTTGTGCGCTTTTTGGACGCGACGAACTATCTTTGTAAAAAATTGAACAGTAAGTCCGGACAAATGTTATGATAAACAAGGCAGGGAGTAATTTTTTGCGCGTAGTGGTGTTGTTGCTCGCGCTTTCGATGGTTTCGTGCGCGTTGAAGCGTAGCGCTTTGGTTGAAGCTGACCGTTACCGTTCGTTTGCTCCCGACGGTGTGCCGTTCGTGGTTGCAGATTCTGCGTGGAACGTGGATATGCGGGGCAACCACCGCGCCGTGGTAAAGGTGACGAGCGTGGGGAAATGCAACGCTGTGGAGGCCGTATTGCCTTGGAGGCGTCCTGACATGCGTCCCGAAACTAAGAAAATTGTAGTAGTCGACGCGCAAACGGGGCACGAAGTGCAGAACGTGAGTGTTCCGTCCCTTACTGCCGAAGAAGGAACGGTGGTTTTCGAACCAACTTCGGGAGCGGGGATTTATCATATATATTATTTGCCTTATAAGTATCGCCGTGGCTCGGGAGACGCTCGTTATGGCGACCCTTGGAACGATTATCTCCCGGCTGAGTACAATGCCGACAGTCGGTGGGCAACAGCTTTGCAGGAAAATTTGCCCGAAGCTGAGGTGCTGCGTTTTGAAAGCCGCACGAAGTTCGACGCATTCACGCCAATGGGACTAATCGCAACAGCCCGCGAAACGGAGAAAATGCTTGAGGCATGCAAGGAAAGGTTTATGATTTTTCCCGAAGACAGGGTATTCCCTGTCAGCTTAGCCGGAAATTTGCCAGTGCGCTGGGTAAAGTCCCGTCCGTCTAAAATTTTTAAAGGTTCGGCTTTAAAGAATGAATACTATGTTTGGCAAATAGGTGTTTGGGCGGCGCACGATAGTTTGAAAGACGTTCGGCTCGGATTCAGCGACTTGAAAAACGGCGAGAGTGTGATTCCCAAAACGGAAATTACCTGTTTTAACCAGGAAGGAATAAATTGGGACGGACAACCTGTGCTTTTTACCGTCAACGTTCCGAAAGGAAAAATCCAAGCCTTGTGGTGTGGGGTGCAGATACCCGAAAACGCAAAAGAAGGCACCTATAAAGGAACGATAACTTTCACAGCGAGCGGAAAAGAGCTCGAAACAATTCCCGTGGAAATCTCGGTCGGGAAAGAAATCCTGCCCGACAAGGGCGACGGCGACCTGTGGCGCATGGCCCGGCTGCGCTGGCTTAATTCCACGATAGGCACAGACGATGAACCGGTAGCTCCGTTCCGACAGCTGGAAGTGACCGGCGGAAGTGAAATACGTGCAACGGAGAAAACATTCCGCATATCTCCCAACGGTTTGCCCTCGTCTATAAAGGTAAACGGTAGGGAAATACTATCGCGTCCGTTCGTTTTTAAGGTAGTTACGGAGAGGGGCGAAATCCTGTTCGACGCAACCGACGCGGCGGCGGAGAAAAAAGCCGGCGGTTTGGCCACGTGGACATCTTCGTGCACAAAAGCGGGAATAACTTTCAAATGCAGCACCCGGCTGGAGTACGACGGTTATGTGCATTACAGCGTTGAACTCTCGGCGGGGCAGGAAACGGTAGTGGAGGATATACGCCTCGAAAGCAGTTACACGCCTTATGCTTCGAGTTACTTTATGGGTGCAGGTTATGACGGCGGCAGCTGCCCGGACAACTATCGTTGGAACTGGCAAGGCCCGTGGGACAGTTACTGGATAGGAGGCGTTCAGGCCGGCATGCGCGTAGAATACCTTGGTGCGAGTTATAGCGGCCCGCTGTTGAACGACTACAAGCCATTGCCGCCTGCAGCGTGGGCCAATGGCGGACGCGGTATGATAAGTCTCCAACATTCCGCCGGCGGCGGTGCGGAAGTCGTGGCGGCTACCGGCCGCAGCACAATATCCGACGTTCCCACGAACTTCGAGTTTTCTTTAATGGTAACGCCTGTCAAACCTTTGGACACGCACAAGCATTTTTCCGAGCGTTATTACCATGCTAACCACGAAGGTTTCGACAAGGCGGCCGAAGAAGGGGCGAATATCATAAACATACACCATTCCAAACCTCTCAATCCGGTAATAAATTACCCGTTTTATGTGCGCGATTCGCTTGTAAACTTCGTGGAACACGAGCATTCCCTGGGTAGGAAAGTAAAACTTTATTATACCATACGCGAGCTTACCAATTACGCGGCAGAGATACATGCACTCAAGAGCCTTGGCCATGAAATTTTCGTATGCGGGGTAGGTTATGGCCTGCCTTGGCATTGCGAACACCTGATAGACGATTACAAACCGGCGTGGTACGTGGAACTTCCCGGCGGAAGGGCCGACGCGGCATTGGTGCTGAACGGTTTCTCACGCTGGATAAACTATTATCTCGAAGGCTTGCGTTGGATGTTTGAGAATTACAAAATCGACGGCATATATATGGACGACGTGTCATTCGACCGCCCCGTGATGAAACGCATTAGGAGGATTATAGAAAAATACCGGCCGGGTGCTTTGATTGACCTGCATTCCAACACGAGTTATTCAAAAGGTCCGGCCAACCAGTACACTGGGTTCTTTCCTTATGTAGACCGTTTGTGGTTCGGTGAATGGTTCGACTACAACAAGATGTCGCCAGACGAATGGCTCGTTACGTTCTCGGGCATACCGTTCGGACTTATGAGCGATATGCTCCAGGGCGGCGGCAACCGTTATTTGGGAATGTTGTTCGGTTCTACCACGCGCCATTCCTACGGTCCGGTATCTCCCGTTCCGGTATGGAGCTTATGGCAGTCGTTCGGTATAAGCGAAGCCCGAATGCTCGGATTCTGGGACGAGGCGTGCCCCGTCACGACATCCGACCCGGATGTCAAGGCTACGGTTTATCTTAAACCCGGCAAGGCCCTTATATCAATAGGCAATTTCTCAGACAGGGACAAAGACATAAAATTGAATTTCAACTGGGATTCGCTTCTTATGGACAAGAGAAACGTTTCACTGTCTGCTCCGGCCGTCGAGAATTTCCAGCCTGCGGCAACGTTCGGCCTTGATGACACAATCCGGGTCAAAGGAAAGGAAGGATGGCTTCTGTTGCTGTCGGAGCAAGACTGAATATAATGAAGATTAAAATATGAGAAAGAAAAGCAGGGAAATGGATAGCCTATGGGCTTTGGACGTAATGCGCAAAGCCCCTTACATAACAGTCAGTTTCACCCGCGCCGACGGCACGGCATACGGTGTGCCGCTGTCGCTGGCATGCACAAGCGACGAAGTGTGGTATTTCCACTGTGCCCTCGAAGGCGACAAGCTCGATGCCATATCGGTTCACCCCGAAGTGTGTCTCTCGGCTGTTACGCAGTGCCGCCCCACGGTAGGGCCGAAAGACGGGTCGTTCACTCTGCAGTACCGCTCGGCCATAGCGTTCGGCAAGGCTGAGCAAGTGACCGACGAAACCGAAAAAATAGAAGCCCTGCGTGCCATAAGCCGGCGTTTCCTGCCGGAACACATGGACGCTTTCGACGATGCCATACGCCGCAGCCTCGGCCGCACGGCAGTGGTGCGCATAACCCTCACTGCTCCGCCCTCGGGCAAACGCAAGCAGTACGACCGCAACGGCGACGAAATGAAATACGGCCGCATGGAGTAAAATAGAGTACGAATATAAGCGCTGTCGCTCGTTCCCGCTGAATGTTGTCGTTTTGGTATGCCAAACTTGTAAACATTTGTTTTCGTTCGCTCATGCGCCAACGTTTTGTTATATTTGCATAGCGTACAAAATGAGATAACTGTGAACAATAAGGTAACATATTGGGTAGAGATGTCGGACTACGATTTCGACACAGCAAAAGCAATGCTTGAAACCAAGCGTTACCTTTAAGTGGCTTTCATGTGTCATCAAACAATAGAGAAGATACTGAAAGCATATTGGAGCAGCGTGTTGGAAGAACCGCCTTTGAAGATTCACAGCTTATCAAGACTTGCCGAGAAAAGTGGTTTGGATAAGGATATGTCAGAGGAACAAACGGACTTTATAGACGAGCTTGAACCATTGAACATAGAAGCACGTTATCCCTCATATAAGGAGCGGTTAATGAGAAGTCTGTCTCATAACCGTTGTAAGGAACTTATAGAACAAACAGATAAATTAAGAACATGGATAAAGAGCAAGCTATAGAATTGGTGCAGCGTTATAAGGCAATTGTAGCAGAACGGTTGCCATTAAAGTCTCTTTACCTTTATGGATCATACAGCAAAGGCAACCAAACGGAGGACAGCGACATAGATATTGCCGTCGTCGTGGAACGCATGAGCGACAACTATTTTGATGATACTCCCTTGTTGTGGAAACTGAAACGCAAGGTAAGCAATCTTATTGAACCTGTGTTGCTTACGGAAGACTTCGACAATCCCCTTTATGCCGATGTTCTCAAATCGGGAATCCTTATTTAATTATAGTTGTTTATAAGTCATACTGCTTCGCATTACTAAATGCGCCCTGTGGGGACGTAGTACTAAAAACGGTATCCGGGTAATGTCTGCTAATTTTGCCTGTCTTGGCAAGATAAAACAAGGCATTTTCCAGCCGGGTTTCCGGGGGATAAAAAATATGTCTGAGATATTTTGAAATAGGTCAGACATATTTCGAAATATGTGCCTTGTATTTTTTCTTTGCTCCCATGTGGGGTAAACGCACTGAAAATCAGTTTTCACTTTTCCGCACCCGAAAACGCCGTTTTACCGCCCCGGTTTTGCGTCGCCTTATGCTCGTCCCGGTGTGGGGCAAAAGGGCGGGGAGGTGTGCGGCGTGTTGTTCGTCGTGTGGCATGTGGCATGGCTTTCCCGGCAGTGCGGCGGCGGGACGGCAGACTTATTCGCCGAATATCCCTTTGTACACGGCCTTGCGCAGCGTGCCCGCGCTGTCGTCGCTACCGTATTCCCAGTACATTGCGCCCAATAGTCCGCGCTGTTTGATGTATTCGCATTTGCAGGCTATGGAGCGCGGCGTTTCGTAGGTGTAGACCATGCGCCCGTCGCCGTCAACGAGGTATGGTGCCTTGGCCTCGTCGTCCCATTGGGGTGTGTATTCTTTTAAGGTGACCAGTTTGCTGTAGTCGCAGAAGCCGCCGGGGTCTTTTCCGCCGCGGCCGTAGAATGGCATGCCGAGCACTAACTTGCGGGCGGGAATGCCGGCTTTGATGTGCCTGTTTACGGCTTCGTCGCCACACATGCCGCTTGTCATGCCGGAGGGATATAGTGCGGCGTGGTGGCGCGGCGGCACGGCGATGTCGTAGGCCATGACGTTGACGAAATCTACATAAGGTTCAACGGCTTTGAAGTCGATATATTCGGCATGCGATACCGAGGCCAGCGTGAGCAGCCGTTTTTTGCCCAAGGCGCGCCGCAACTCGTGCATAAGCAGCGTGTAGTTGCGCGTATCGTCGGGCGAGGACGAGATACCTGCGGCGTCGGATGTGGGGTATTCCCAGTCGATGTCTATGCCGTCGAGCCCGTATTCCTTAACCTTGGCCCGGCAGTCGGCGGCAAATGCGCGGCGTGTGCTGTCGGTGGCAGCCATTTCGCTGAACCGTCCGCTTCCCCAGCCACCTACGGAAAGCAGCACCTTGAGTTTGGGGTTCTGTTGTTTGAGCCCGGATATTGCACGCAGGCGGTCGGGATTGTCTATCCTCACCCCATCGAACGTATTGTTCACGTGGCCGAAGGCGTAGTTGATGTGTGTCATGCTGTGCGGGTCGGGGGTGACGTCGCTCCAGGAAGTTACGTAAGCAACTATCACGCGCCCGGTGTCTTTTGCCTTGAGCGGGGAGATGAATCCCGCGGCTACCAGCAGTGCCGGCAATAATGTCGTAAGTATTTTCATGGCGTATAGCGTTTGTCTGTAAAGTATTCAACGGGATTATTTGGCGAAGCGGTCGCGCATGAGCCAGCGCAGCGCGTTGTAGACGAGGTAATTTTGTGTTGCGTCGGTGAAAATCCTGCGTCCGTGCCCCATGTTGAGGTAAACCATGTTGTAATCGGTGTTTGTCCACACCACGGGGAAGTCGCCGTCTTCCACAGTGTCTTTGAACCCTATGGGATAGTTTTCGGGCGAAAGCGAAACGAGCACGCGTATGTTCTTGCGCTCGCGCGGGCTGGGACGCCACTGGTACCACTCGTTTTCGGGCGATATGAACGACGGCGGCATTCCTTTCGTCACCGGATGAGCCGGGTCGTCAATCGTGAGCTTTGCGGGCAGGGGCGGCCAGTTGTTGCGGTGGAACACGCCGCCTCCCAGGAAGTCGGTAAACCACGGCCATCCCGTCGAAGCGTCGTTGTAGGCGGCTGCGTGGAATCCCATCCATGCCCCGCCGTTTTCCATGTACCGGCGGAAGGCTGCGCGCTGGGCTTCGGTGTGCCCCGGGTTGTCGTTAACGGATACTACCACGTGGTATGTGCGCAACTTCTCGTCGTTCAGGTCGTCGGCATTGTTCGTTGTGTCAACCACAAAGCCGTCGCCTATGGTCATGTCGCGGAAAAACCTCACGGCGTCGGCCGCAAACTCGCGGTGGGCAGGTTCAACGCCGTCGTTCACGTGTATGAGCATTCGGAAGCGCGGAAACCAGTTGCCCGGTCCCGAGGCCCAGAGTATGGCGTTGCCGAACATGGTGGTGAAGTCTTTGCTGCGGAGCAGTTCGGCGTGATGTCCCATGATGAAGTACACGTTGCGCGCCTTTACCTTTTCGTTTGTCCATACGGCCGGGTGGTCGCCCATTCTCACGTCCGACGCGGGCGAGTAGCTCGCCTCGTCAACGTGCGCCAGTACCTTTACTCCCGGGCGCGGGCTGCGGTTGAATGTGTACCACTCTTCGCGTGGCAGCGTGAACGAGCGGCTCACGCCTTTCATAACCGGGTGTCGCGGCTGTTCCACCTCGATTTTTCCCGAAGCAGTTTCGGCTATGTAGTTTTTGAAGCGTATGCCGCCCATGAAGTCCGAGAACCATTGCCACATGGGGAAGCCGTCGAAGTCGCCCAAAAGCGTAGCGTGGTGAAATCCCACCCATCCAATCGTTCCGTCGAAGATAGCCTGTTCAAAGGCCGCTTTGGCCTTGTCGGGCCAGTTGTACGGCGGGTAGTCGAGCTGTATGAACACTTTGAAGCGGGCGAGGAATGCGCTGTCGATGTCGCGCGGGCTGTTGATTTCCTCGTAAGTGAAATTGTTTTCCTGCGAAAAGCCGTCGAGCCATTCGAGCGCGGCTGCGGTGAAGCTCTCGTGCTGGCCTCCCCTCTCGGTTAGTACCAGCGCACGGAACGACGGTTCGGCGGCGCTCAGGCCTGTAAGCGGCAGCAGCAGTGCAAGCGCAATTGCGGTAAGGAACTGTTTCATGGCAGTAGTAGTCAGGTTGCTGTATTTAATCAAAACCATGCGCGCGATACCCTGTTATGGTGATAAAAGGCTACCTTTGCAACATGTATAATACAAAGATAATGAAAACTTTTCTTATTACATTTTCGCCCACGGGAACTTCCCGCAAAGTAGGCGAGGCAATAGCCCGGGGCATAGACCCGGAGTGTATTGTGTACGATTATATGAAAGGCCGCGGCGCGATAACCGTCCCCGCCGGGGCGGTGGCGGTGGTCTCCGTGCCGGTGTATGGCGGCCATGTGGCTCCGCCGGCTTCAGAGTGGATTAAGAACATAAGCGGCGAGGGAGCAATGGCGGTTGCCACAGTTGTTTATGGCAACCGCGACTACGAAAACGCGCTTGTGGAACTTGGCGACATGCTCCGCGCCCGTGGTTTTCGCATAGCGGGAGGGGCAACTTTTGTGGGCGAACATTCGTACAGCACCGCACGCTTCCCTATTGCTGCCGGCAGACCCGATTGCTGCGATCTGGAGCAAGCCCTACGGTTCGGTGCGGCCTTAAAGGAAAAGATGTTGCGGGGGAGTGTGGATGATATAGACTTGTCTGCCATTGTGCATACGGAAAATCCTGCCGCAGCGACGGCCAGGTTTTACGAAGGAGTGATGAAAATCAGAAGCAGCGGCACTGTGCCGCGCACGCCTGTGGTGGACGAGGCCGGGTGTGTGCACTGCGGGCGGTGTGTTGCCGTGTGTCCCATGGGCGCTATCACCGAAGGGAATGAGTGTCATACCGACGCCGGCAGATGTATCGACTGCTGCGCCTGCGTAAAGGCATGCGCCACCGGGGCACGCACCTACGATACGCCGTTCGCTCCGTTGCTGTCGGAGTGTTTTGGCGAGCAGAAGCCAAACCATACAATCCTTTAATGGCAAGCGTGCTGCTTGTGCCCGGAAAGGATATGCGGATACGGACAATAGGCGACGCGAAACCCGGGCCGTAAAACGGCGGATTTTGGTGCGGAAAATTGAAAACTGGTTTTCAGTGCTTAAAACCCACATGGGAGCAAAGAAAAAATACAAGGCACATAATTCAAAATATGTCTGACATATTTTAAAATATCTCAGACATATTTTTTGCCCTCTGAAAACCGGTTGGAAAACCGCCCCGAAAATGCAGACAAATACAGGCGTGCAGCGGAACAACCGATACGCACGTCAAAAAAATACATGAATCTGCCGGAATCAGTGCCGTTATTATAGTTCGTCCCTACGTGGGGAACGGCCTGCGCGTAGGTAATCGGAAAGCACATTAAACGGCGCGGCATTAACACAACCAACCCCGAAAGTTAAACAAAAACTTTCGGGGTTGGTATTATTGCCCGTATGGCTTATTTGCCGATACTCTACTGTGCTGTTTTATTTGTTGGCGTTGTTTTCGGCCAGCTCGCGGTCCATAAGTACCTTCATCCAGTGTCCGCCTATTACGGAACGTGCGCGGAAGCTCTGCCACGTAGCGTCGTCTGTGTTGTACCAGTCGCTGATGGGCACGCGGGTCGGCGTTTCGTCCACGTACTTGTAAAGCGGGTCGAGGAACTGTTGGAAAGTCTTTTGGTCGTCAGCCATTGCAGCCGTCCACATTATCCAGTCGCTCTTGGTGTATTTTTTGCGGCAGTCGAGCGGCAGGCCGTACTTCTCCTGCTTGGTTAGGTAGTAGGCAATTTCTTTTTGCATTACTTCCTTGGGGAAGATGTTGGTGTTCCACATCTTGTCCCAAACCATGTTGTACTTCTGGCTCCAGGTGTCGGGGCGGTCGAAGGCCAGGCGGTAGTGGTCGCCGTCGCGTGCCATCTCTTCCCATTTCTTTGCCATTTCGCTTGCTTTGGCAAGATATTTCTCGGCTACGTCGTCTTTGCCCATTATGCGTGCTATCTCGCTGTATGCTGCGATACCCATTATGGCTTTAACCGAAAGGTTTGCGTTGTGTGCCCAGTGGCCTGCAAAGTCGTCGGTGCAAAGCTGGTTTTCGGGGTCTTGTCCGTTTTCTACGAGGTAGTCAACCCATGTTGTAAGTATGTCCCAGTAGGGTTTTGCATATTCGGCGTTCCCGTCGGTGCGGCAAATTTCAGCCAGTAGGGTGAGTATGTTTCCGCTTTCTTCGAGCGGCATGTCACCGCCGTAAACCTGTCCGTTTGCAATGGGATAAGTACCCATGTCGTGGGCAGCGAAAGGCTTGGTCCAGCGGCCCGACGCGCTGTATTCGAGAATGCTCGTCATCATGGCCTTTACAAGTTCCGGATTGTAGAGGAAGAACAAAGGTGCCGAGGGGTATGTGAGGTCAACGGTGTTGATACAGCCGTTGCTGTTGTTTTCTTTCGAGAAGAAGAGCAGGTGTCCTTCGGAGTCTTCAAACAGTTTGTGGGCCGAAATAACGTGGCGGTATGAAGCGGCGCAAAGTTCGGCATATTTCTTTCCACCCGAGTTGAAAGCGTCGTCGTAAATTCTCTTGTCGAGCACACGGCAGCGCTGCATGATGTTGTCGTATCCGCGTAGCAGTTTGCCGAAAGCGTCGTAAATGGTAACTTGTCCGTTGTGCGCCCAGTAGCCTTTGTAGAGCTTATACAGATATTCGAGCGAATAAACGTCGTCGTAGCCAATCATCGTGAAGCTTTGCTTTCCGCTCTTGCCTACCGTTCCAAGGTCGTGCGAGTAGGCCAGTGCCGGCATGTCGACAACCTTGCGGGTTATCATAGTGTCTTTTGTTTCGGGAAGTTTTCCGCTCTCTGCGAACGATTTTTTCACTTCGTCGAGGTTGCCAAGGCTAACTTCTTTTCCGTTTTCGTTAGCAGCTGCCAGGTAAACATATCCCCAGTCCTGGCAAATAAGGTCGCCTTTCTTTGCGCAGATAGGTTGCTCGATTGTTCCCGCTTTTACGTAGTTGATACCGTTGCGTGATACGTAGTTCGCAACCGTAGGCTGGCCGGCGTCGTTGGTAGCGAGCTCGGGTGTTGTTTGCAGCATGAGTTGTACGTCATGTTCCTTGCTGTCGAGCGATGTAACCTTGTAGGACACATAGTTTATGGGCGTTGAGA
This sequence comes from uncultured Prevotella sp., assembly GCA_900550635.1. Taxonomy (GTDB): domain Bacteria; phylum Bacteroidota; class Bacteroidia; order Bacteroidales; family Bacteroidaceae; genus UBA6398. Next base: position 10,865 of record URSZ01000081.1, read on the forward strand.
GCAGGTCGAGGTCGTCGATAAGCTGTGGCGCGGTGAATACGAGTTCGAGTTGCACGGGGCCGCATTCGAACGTGTAATAGCTCGATGTTGCCATAACGTTCACGCTCTTTTGTACTGCTTCGGTTTCAAAACCGAACGATTTGGCCGGCAGATAGGAGATACTGAAGTCTACGAACGAGCCTCCAACGGTGTTATGCCCGTGTGCGGCAATAACATTGCGCCCTTTGCGTAGTTTTGCCACCTGCTCGGGAGTG
>URSZ01000082.1 GCA_900550635.1 uncultured Prevotella sp.
AAGCTCCCCAAATTCCTGCTGTTTACCACATTAGGTGCCGGTTTATGGAACATAATTCTTGCTATCATAGGATACTCGTTATCCAAAGTGCCCGGAATACAGACACCGGAGCAGATTGCTGAAATGTCCACAAAATACAGCCATATCATAGGATACTCTATTTTGGGTATCGTCGTAATAGTTTTGGCTGTGGTAGTATTAAAGAAGATGAACAAGAAGAAATAACACGATTCATCGAAACTTGCAATCAAAACAAAAGGGCTTTCATATTATTGAAAGCCCTTTTTGTTAAACATATCTGTCATCTGTTTTGCTGTAAGACCAATGTAAGCCGGTCTCGCCAATCTTCATTAGTCTTGACATATAGCGTTTGTATGCCCAGGCGCTGTGCCGCTACAATATTTTTCATGCTGTCGTCTAAAAACAGCGTCTCGTCGGCAATCATTTTATCCGTGTCGAGAGCCTTTATGAATATTTCACTGTCAGGTTTGTAAGCCTTCATCTCATAGCTGCAAAACAACGTATCGAAATAAAAAGAAATAGGCTTGCCGTCTGAACTGAATTTACTACTGCGTGTGAACGACATCATAAATGGATTCGTGTTGCTCAAAAGACATACGTGGTAATGTTTTTTCAACTCCAATAAGTAATGCAGGCGCTCAACGGGCACATCTTTCAAGAAACCCAACCAACAATGCTGTGCTTCCTCCCAAGATACATGCTCACGCCCTGAAGCTTCAGCCATTTTCCGGCAAAAAGTATCCGCGTCTATTTTACCGTTCTCTACGTCAAGAAAAAACTCTTTCTGCCCGAATGCGCCCATATACTTTTCAGGGTCTAATCCTACTTCGCGGAAACGCCTGAAAGCATCTTCGGAATCCTGGCGGAAAATTACACCGCCCATGTCGAATAAAATGTTTTTTATCACAGTCTATACTCATTTTGTTTAGCGACAAAAATATAGATAATTTCCAATAAGTACAAGCACATTGGCCCTGTTGTGTTATAATCTGTAAACACGAGCTATGACAAAACTAAAAAAGCATAAATTCACAAGCGACATCATTGCTATATCAGTGGATTTTCATAAAATTGTATTGTCACAAAAGTTCATATCAATATTGCGCGGAGTAAATGTCTGTTCATTCTGTTTAGCTATATCTACACCAGCTCAACAGAAACGAATTCGATAATCATCAAAAACTCTAATACATTCAAACATGAAAAAGAAAAAAGTCTTATTTGCGGCTTGCATATTGTTGGCCGGTTGCAACAGCTCACCTAACGAAGAGAGCACAAAAGGAATCGTAACTGACGCGTCCATGAATACTGTTACAATAGTTACGGAAAAGAGCGATACACTATCCTTCAGCACCATGAATGCCGACAAAACAAACCTAAAAGGACTTTTGTTAGGCGATACAGTGGAAATATACTACGGCGGAAACTACAAACCCGGAATGGAAGCCGACAGCATAAAGACCGTAGCAAAAGTTGCAGAAGACGATTATTCCCGCTTTTTCAAGAATGGCTTTAGAGTTGAAGCGGTTGACGGAAAAGAGCCGGGCATATACGTTGTTTTCAGTGATGATTCAATGAAGGCAGAACTGTTTTCGCCAGAAAACGAAAATAAGGAAATATTGGAGCAGCGTTCGCTTCCGTCAGGAGAACATGTATGGAACATCGAAGACGATGATACTAAAAACCTGCGATTTGCTGAAGGTTGCTGGACTATCAGCCAAAGGGGAAAACTTGTTTACAAACAGGCGCAAAGCGACAACGACACGAGTCTTGGAGAATGGCAAGAATCATATTTCGAAGGGACGCTTCCGGCAGCAGACTGTCCGGGTATAAAATACCAGTTGTCCATACGTAACCGCGAACATAGCGGCGACGGATATTTCATGCTGCGGCTTACTTACATTGAAGGCGAAGACGGAAAAGACATTACCTTTAGCTCATTGGGCAAAAGATACACAATGCGGGGAACGGCGACTGACAATAACGCGACTGTATGGCAATTAAAGACTAACAACAATAAGGAAACGTACAACTTCCTTTACAACGACACTAAAAAGACGCTTACCTTGCTCACGCAGGACCTAAAGACCATAGACAGCGGCCTGAACTATACCTTGAACAAAAAATAAACTGATATTATACAAAAGCAAAGCATACAAACAAGCGGGTCGAGGCTTTATCATGTTGCCTCGACCCGCATTCTTTTTGTTACCTTCAGAAAAGCAGGTTTTATTATTTTATTCCGATATAGTTTTGGGTTTGCAATGAAAGCCTCCAGCGGGGATCTTTCATGCACGCCTTCACTGTTTTCAACGTTATCTCTCCGTCGCGGCTTACATCGCCGCACGAGCAAGGCTGCAAGAAGTAATGCTTTGCTTTGATTTTAAAATATTGTTCGAGCGGCTGCTCCTGGTAAATAACCTTCAGTTCGTCGCACGACGTCAAAGCCAGCTTATCCGTCTTGGGCGAAAGCGTAACCCAGTCCACGCCTTCCGGAAGCGGGTTTGTACCGTTCGTTTCTATCTGCACGAAGCAACCTTCTTCATGAAGCATGTCTATCAAATCCTTGTCGGCTTGCAATGTCGGTTCTCCGCCTGTCAGCACGATATGTTTGGCCTTATATTGCCCTATAGTCTCCGATATATCGTCGAGTCCCATTTCCATGCTACTGCTGAATTCAGTATCGCAGAACGAGCAGTTCAAGTTACAATCGGCAAGCCGTATGAACACGGAAGCCACGCCGGTGAAAAATCCCTCTCCCTGGAGGGTATAAAAAATATCGTTTACTCTGTAAGTCTTATTCTGATTCATTGTCGATGTCCTGTTTTGTTTTCCTGTCAAATCAAAAGTCTACATCCGGCTCTCCGTCCTTTACGTAACATGCCACGTTGCCTTCGGTCTCCTGAAAGGAAACCTTATAACAGTTCTCTATGCTTTCACAAATATGCCTTGCCAGATTTTCGGCCGTAGGGTTGAAATCTACCACGTCGTTAACATAACGGTGGTCGAGCATGTCGCAAACGATATTCTTCAGTTGTTTGAAGTCCACAACCATCCCGTTCTTGTTCAACTCCCTGGCGCGGCAATAAACCGTTACTATGGCATTGTGTCCGTGCATTTGGCAGCACTTGCTTTCATACGAAAGCGACAGTTTGTGTGCGAGCGACACCTCGATTCTTTTCTTTACGTAATACATCTCTTTACTGTTCTGATAATTAAAACAACGTACACGCCCGGCCGGGCCGTGCTACGGAGTGCAAAATTACAAAAGAAGTGACAAAGAACTCCTGCCCGGGCGGATAAATAAGCCCCGATATTTTCGCGGCGTACAAACACAGACACGTGCAAACGTGTCTTTCCACGCATTTAAAAGCGGCTTCTCCGCTGAATTTAAAAAGAATATCCTAATTTTGCATTACACGAAAGTATTAACCATAAACATTTCATAATGATATTATCCATGACCGGTTTCGGCAAAGCCGAGACCTTGTTTAACGGCAAGAAAATCCATGTAGAAATAAAATCCCTCAACTCCAAGACCCTGGATTTAAACACACGCATAGCCGCACTGTATCGCGAGCACGAGCTTGAAATACGTGCGCTCATAGCCGAAAAGCTGCTGAGGGGAAAGGTGGACTTTACCATAACCACCGAGGCAGCGCACGAAGCGGCCGCCACGCCCATAAACGGGAACGCGGTGAAAAGCTACGTGGCGCAGATACGCGAAATCTCGGAAAACAGCGGTATCGACGCGCCGGCAGACTGGTGGCCCGTACTGCTGCGCTTCCCCGACGTCACAACCCCGGCCGAGCAGGAACAACTTTGCGACGAAGAATGGAATGCGGTAAAACAGGCCATACACGAAGCCATCGACATGCTGCTGCAATTCCGCGAGCAGGAAGGCCGCGCGCTGCAGGACAAGTTCAGCGAGAAAATCAACAACATCGGGCGGCTGCTTGAAGAAGTTGAACCTTACGAAAAGAGCCGCGTCGAAAAAATCAAGGCACGCATTATCGACGGTCTGGCCGAAATAAAGGACGTTGAAATAAACGAGAACCGCCTGGAACAGGAAATGATTTACTACATCGAAAAGCTCGACGTAAGCGAGGAGAAGCAACGCCTCGCCAACCACCTGAAATACTTCCGCGAAACAATGGACGGGCCGTTCGGCCAAGGCAAGAAACTCGGCTTCATCTCGCAGGAAATAGGGCGCGAAGTAAACACGCTCGGCAGCAAAAGCAACCTGGCCGAAATGCAGAACATCGTGGTCAAGATGAAAGACGAGCTCGAACAAATAAAGGAACAGGTTCTTAACGCGTTGTAAAAAACACCTGTAACGCCTGCAAAACAAAACGCAAACCTAACACTACCACCATGCAGAAACCGGGAAAACTTCTTATATTCTCCGCGCCCAGCGGCAGCGGAAAGTCAACCATCATAAACTCGCTTTTCAGCCACGGGCTCAACCTGGCGTTTTCCATTAGCGCCACTTCGCGCCCGCCCCGCGGCGAAGAGAAAAACGGCGTTGAATACTTCTTTCTCTCGGCCGACGAGTTCCGCCGCAAGATAGCCGCCGGCGAGTTCCTCGAATACGCCGAAGTGTACCACAACCGCTTTTACGGCACGCTCAAGTCGCAGGTCGAAAAACAGCTTGCCGAAGGCACGAACGTCGTTCTCGACGTCGACGTCATCGGCGGCTGCAACATCAAGAAGATATACGGCCCGCGCGCGCTGAGCATATTCATCCAGCCCCCATCGGTCGAAGAACTGCGCCGCCGCCTCGAAAAACGTGCCACCGACAGCCCCGAGGTTATCGACGAGCGCATACGCCGCGCCGAGTACGAGCTTGGTTTCGCACCCAGGTACGACCGCACGGTGATAAACGACGACCTCGCCAAGGCCGAACAGGAAACGCTGCAAATAGTAAGCGACTTTATCAACTCATGACCCCGCGCAAAAGCTGCACAGGCCTGTTCGGCGGCTCGTTCAACCCCATTCACAACGGCCACCTTGCCATTGCCCGCGCTATGCTGGCACAAGGCGTTGTCGACGAGGTTATGATTATGGTGTCGCCCCAAAACCCTCTGAAAAGCCGCGGCACATTGCTCGACGAGCGTACACGATACAACCTTGCCGCCTTAGCCTGCGAGGAAGAGGAATGCATACACGCTTCCGACTTCGAGTTCTCCCTGCCCCGCCCCTCATACACGTGTAACACGCTCGAAGCGTTGAAAAACAGCTTTCCCGAAAAAACATTCAAGCTCCTTATCGGCGCCGACAACTGGCAGCTCTTTCCGCGCTGGTATCGCGCAGGCGACATTCTCGACAACTACGCCGTGGCCGTATATCCCCGCCCCGGCTACGACATCGACGCAAGTTCGTTGCCCGCTAACGCGGAATATGTCGACATGCCCCTGCTCCACGTATCCTCCACCGAAATACGGCAGCGTATCAAGGAAGGCAAAGACGTATCCGCGCTGCTTCCCCCAAAAGTTTACGACCAAATAAAGTCGCTCGGCCTTTACGCGTGATTCCGCGCCCGGCCGCGCCGGAAACATACGCCGCAAACCGGTGTCCGAATACTGCAATCAAAACGCAGCACCTAAATGCAGCGTTTTTTGTCCGTTTTAAGAAAACCCCGCTCAGACACCCTGAAAAATTAGTGCCTTGTATTTTAAAATATGTCTGACCTATTTTAAAATATGTGCCTTGTTTTTTTTCTTTGCTCCAAACCCTGCTGAAAACCGCTTGCCATGCGGGTTTCGGAAAACCACGCAAAACGCTGCCTTTTTTGTCCGTATCCGCCATGTTCCCGCACCGCCCGTCCGTTCCGTACTCGTGCTGTGCAAAATTAGGTTGAGATCAGAAAGTTTTAACCCAAATCGGGCATTAGACTTCGGGCAGATTGTCTGTTTATGTCAGGCAGGTTACTTTACGCTTGGCCGAAAGCGTGGCGGGCCACGTTTAGGACAAGCGGAGAGAAAGATGCCGGCAGAAACGGGTAAGATGCCCGGAGAGCCTGCTCGTGCCGGCTTATAATTGGCGATTCATTATTTATTTGCGTTCTAATGACGATTTGGGTTTAAGCCGCAACGGTTTTTATTGCAAAATATGTTAACTTTGCAACTGCCTGTACTACGCCGTGGCCGCTAAGCGGCCGGGCGGGAAAGGGCACATATATGTGAAAGGCGTTTACATGGCGCTTTGTTCTTGACACTCTGAAACTTCGCAACTTTCAATTACCGTCGGGAACATGGCAACGGTAGATGTCCGTGGGTATGTATTAAAGTATCGGCGTGTATGCTCCGCACTACGGCGGCATACTTTGTCGGCATACATATCGGCGTGGGCTTCTGCGTTGCTCGTTCAGACGGTAATGGGCAATGCGAAGGCCTCAGAGTGTCGGGACGGGCAACAGGTACAGACTCCCGCGCTTTTTCTGTATGTAACAATCCATTATTTTTTAAACCAACCGGCCCCGGGAGCCTGCCGGCAAAACAAAAAATGCAATGAGAAAAATGTACTTAAAGAACCTGTTCGCGGCCATTTGCTGTACCGTGATACCAATCGGCATGTCGGCACAGTTCAGCGGTTCGGGCAGTGGTACGAAGGATGACCCCTACCGCATTTTCAATGCCGACCAGCTGAACCAGGTAAGAAACTTCGTAGGAAAAACGGATGTGTACTTCTCGCTCGAAGCCGATATAGACATGACGCAATGGATTGCCGAGAACAACCCCTCGCAAGGCTGGACGCCTATTGGGGATAATGAATCCAGCTTTAAAGGTAAATTCTATGGAAACGGACACACCATAAGTAACCTTTGGGTAAACCGCCCCAATACTGATTATATAGGACTGTTCGGATATATCAGCACCGGTACTGATATACAAAACCTGAAATTGGAAAATGCAGACTATGTAGGCAAAGATTATGTGGGAGGAATTGTTGGATATTTCGACGACGCAGACACTATAAAATCATGTACTTTCAAAGGTGAAATATCCGGTCTAAATTACATTGGTGGTATTTGTGGTTATGCACGTTGCTATAATTCCTATTACGGCAACATCATCAGCTGCTATTCATACAACCTTATAAACGGAAAGGACTATATCGGCGGTATTTGCGGATATGTTTATTTAAGCAACAGAGGCAACATCACTACCTCCGACTGTTATTCATACAACCATATAAGCGGGAATGATTACATTGGAGGAATTTGTGGTTATGTTCAAATTAATAGCAGCAATAATTCCGGCAGCGCAAATATCACTACTTCCGGTTGCTATTCATACAATCATATAAACGGAAATGACTACGTTGGTGGTATTTGCGGCTATGTTTATTCCCATGGCAATGATGCCAATAAAATTACCATCTCAAGTTGCTTCACTACAGGTAGAATTAAAGGTAGCGAATCTCTTGGAGGAATCGCAGGTTACAACAAAAATGATGATAGTTATAACCATTCATATATCGAAAAATGTTATTCAAACAATTCTATAGAAGGCAAAAACCTCGTAGGTGGAATCATTGGTTATGCGGGAGGAAATAATATTAGAATATGGAGAAATGTATCAGCGAACGAAAGGATCTCGTCCGATAAAAATGTATATAGAATAGGCTCTGGCGGCGATTTTGACAACAACCTCGCATGGGTACTTACGCAAATGTTACTAAATGGCGCAAAGCAGCCTATTCCCGACGACAGCGGAGCAAATGGTACGAGCACAGGTCTTTCGACATTGAAACTGCAAGCCACATACGAGGGCTTGGGCTGGGACTTTGCCGACACGTGGCAGATTGAGGAGACAGAGGGATTCCCGTACTTCAAGAACCAAACGGCCCCCGCTTCATTTACGCAAACATTGAAAACGGGAAACACTTCCCTTTCGGGACAATGCACTAGTGGTGCGACCGTAATTGTTTTCATCGGCGATAAGGTCTACACCACGCAAGCTGCCGGAAATATCTGGAACCTCATGCTTGACGAACCCTTGCAGGCCGGCAACGTGGTAAATATAATCGTGCAGGCCGAAGGCAAAATGCCTTCATACATTATAAGCCAGACCGTGAGCCTTGCCGGCAGCGGTACTGAAAGCGACCCGTTCGTAATCTCCACGCCGGAAGACATGCAGGCTATTTCATCTGACAATACCGAAAACGCTTGCTACAAACTCGCTAACGACATAGACCTCACCGAATGGATAGAAACCAACAGCTCCACCGACGGGTGGATTCCCGTAACGCTGCGCGGCACATTAGACGGCGACGGGCACACGATAAGCGGCCTTTGGTGTAACGCCGAGAACGGAGGTTTGTTCGACAAGCTCGTACCGGGTGCAGCGGTTAAAAACGTCAAGGTAAGTATAGCCGACGGCAAAGCCGTTCAAGGCAACACCTCCGTCGGCGGAATAGTGGCTGACAACATGGGAACCGTTACGCGCTGCATGGTAACAGGTGAGATAGAAGGCGGATCCACAGCTGGCGGTATTGCAGGGCAGAACAGCGGCAGCATATCTGAATGTTATTCTTCGGGCAGTGTCGTGTCGTCTATGGCAAATTCTAAATTAGGTGGTATTGTTGGAGAAAACCAAAGCGGCGGCAAAACGATAGACTGTTACAGCACGGCCGACATAACCACAACGGGCGACAATTCGTATGCGGCTGGCATTGCTGGTTATAACAGCGGCACAATAGAAAAATGCTATGCTGGTGGCAGTATATACGGTTCTGTCGTTGCCGGTATTTGTGGTTACGGCTCTGGTGCGGAAGCACAGGTTAAAAACTGCGTGGCGGTAAACAAGTATCTTTCGGCCACAAAATCGGCGCTGCGCATTTTAGGAGGCTACAACGCCAATGCAAACGCCCCCGCAACAACTGATAACTACGCTTTCGAGGGAATGCCTGTTTCAGTGAACAACATACCACAAAAAATATATGACGACCCGCTCAACGGAACTACAAAGACAATAGACGAACTCCATACGAAAGCTACCTACGAAGCGTTGGGTTGGGACATGGAAAACCTCTGGAAAATCGACGAAGGCTCGTCGCTACCATATTTTGAGGTATTCTCCGTACCTGTTTCCGAAATTTCCTTGGACAAGACGGAGGCTACGTTAGAGAGGCAGTCTACATTGCAACTCACTGCAACCGTACTGCCCGAGGATTGCTGGAACAACACTGTAATATGGACGAGCGACAACGAAAGCGTAGCCATAGTTGACGGGGACGGGTTGGTTACAGCCGTAGGTATCGGAGAGGCTAACATAACGGCTACCGCTGCTGACGGTTCGGGCGTGACAGCCACTTGCAAGGTTACAGTTTCGCCGAAACTTGTGACTTCCGTAACACTCAACAAAAACGAACTTACGATTGAAAAGAGCTTTACTGCACAACTCGCAGCAACCGTAGCGCCGGACGACGCAGACGACCTCGGCTTGATATGGACGAGCGACAACGAGGAAGTAGCAACCGTTGACGAGAACGGATTGGTTACGGCTGTAGGTGAAGGGACGGCAACGATTACGGCCACGGCTAACGACGGCAGCGGCGTATCGGCCTCGTGCGTGGTGACGGTTACTTTCATCGACGGCATTGCCGACATTGAAACGAGCAAGGTAACAGTGCTTGCCGCTAACGGCAGGATAACCGTCTCGGGTAAAGAGCAGGACGAAACCGTTTTGGTTTACGACACGGGCGGACGGTTGCTGTACCAAGGCGAGAGCGACGTTATCGACGTGCCCCGCAAAGCCATGTACATAGTAACGGTAAGCGGAAAGAGCTACAAGGTTATCGTGCCGTAAAGGTAAAAGATTAGCTTGCCTGTAAAAGGCAGAAACAAGACCGGCGGAGTCTTAAAGGCTCCGCCGGTCTTGTTTGTTGTAAAATCTTTTTGCCCGGATACAAACCCAAAAGATTACGGGCCGGACATCATGAAGAATTATCTGCTACCTTACGATGATTTCTTTATCTTTTACCGTAAGGGAATGCAGATACCACTTATATAAGAGTACGACACCTTGGTCGATTTCAACTTTGTGGTGCCAGCCCAAGTTGTGCAATTTGGTTACGTCGGTAAGTTTGCGCATTGTGCCGTCGGGATGAACGCCGTCGAAGTTTATACAGCCCATATAGCCCACTGCGTTTTTTACCAGTTCGGTAAGGGCGGCTATGGTGAGTTCCTTGCCTGTACCGATGTTTATGTGGCAGTTGCGAATGTCCTTTGCGCCGGCTTGGTAAGTGTCCTTGAAGTCCACGTTTTCCATGACAAAGACGCTGGCGTCTGCCATATCCTCGCTCCAAAGGAATTCGCGCAGCGGTGTTCCCGTTCCCCACAGGTTGAGTTCCTTGGCGGTAATGCCGTATTTGCCCAGAACATTTATAATGTCGCACAAAGGTGCCGTTCCGTCAACGCCCTCGACGGGACGTACATTCAAGTCGAGGCGCAAATCGTCTTCGCGCCCTTCGTTCAAACAATTTGCAAGGTGTATCTTCCTGACTATGGAAGGCACCACGTGCCCGTTTTCCAAATGGAAATTGTCGTTAGGGCCATACAGGTTCGTGGGCATTACCGCTATGTAGTTCGTGCCGTACTCGAGGTTGAAACTCTCGCACATCTTAAGCCCCGCAATTTTGGCTATCGCATAGGGTTCGTTTGTGTACTCAAGCGGAGAAGTCAACAGCACGTCCTCTTTCATAGGCTGAGGCGCGTTGCGGGGATATATGCACGTTGAGCCCAGGAACAGCAGCTTCTTCACATCGTGGCGGAAGCTCTCGCCTATAACGTTTTGCTGTATCTGCAAATTGCGGTAAATGAAATCCGCGCGGTATTTGCTGTTCGCCATTATGCCTCCCACGAAAGCCGCTGCCAAAACAACGTATTCAGGACGCTCCGCGTCGAAGAAATCGCGTACTGCCGCGCCGTCGAGCAAATCGAGCTCAGAGTGCGTGCGGCCTACC
>URSZ01000083.1 GCA_900550635.1 uncultured Prevotella sp.
TGCCTTGTATTTTTTCTTTTCTCAGAGAGGGGTAAAAAACACTTTTCACGTTTTAACACTTTGCCCCGCTCCGGATTCCGGCTTCCGGTTGCAAGTCATGGCATAAGGCGTGCCGGCATGCGAATCCGGCTTTTCGGGAAAACAAATTGCAAACGGCAAAGGAAACATCTCGCGTTATTTTGGTAATTTTGCCCATGCGCCTTTTTCGCCCGCTGCCAACGGCCCGGGGAGGGGAATGGCCGCAACTGCATAAACCATGCCTGCAACGAAACCCAAGAAAAAAACAGCCGAAAAGGAGACGATAGCTTTGCAAAGCCGCCGCTACATAGGCAGTAAGGCCAAGCTGTCGGACTGGATAATGGAAACCATCCGGCGCGAATGCCCCGGCGCGCATACGTTTTGCGATTTGTTTGCCGGCACGGGCGTTGTGGCCGAAAAGGCAATACCTCTGTACGACGATGTGATACTGAACGACCTGCTTTACGCGAACCAGGTTATTTACAAGGCGTTCCTCGGGCATGGGGAGTGGGACAGAGGCAAACTGCTCGGCATACTCGACGAGTATAACAATACGGACGCGGCGCAGATTGACGAGAACTATTTCTCGCTCAACTTCGGCGGGAAATATTTTGCGCACAACGCTTCGAAACTCATAGGATACGTAAGGCAAAACATCGAAGACCGGCGCGACACGCTCACCGAAAAGGAGTACGACATACTGCTCGCCACGCTGATTTACAACATCGACCGCATGGCCAACACGCTCGGGCATTTCGAAGCCTATATCAAAAAAGGACAGATACCCGACAAGCCTTTGCGCTTCAGGCTTATCGAAGCGCATTCCTACAACAACGTCAGGATATTCCGCGACGACAGTAACCTGCTGGCGCCTGCGCTGCACGCCGACGTGGTTTACATCGACCCTCCCTATAACTCGCGGCAGTATAACAGCGCCTACCACGTGTATGAAAACCTTGTGCGCTGGGAAAAGCCGGTCGTCCGCGGAGTGGCCTGCAAGTTCGACCAGCCGGGCAGCCGCAGCCGCTATTGTACCGTGCAGGCCGCCGAAACTTTTGCCTACCTCGTGAGCAATCTTAACACGCGGTACATCGTTATGTACTACAACAACATGGCGCACAAGGGAAACGAACGCTCGAACGCCAAGATAAGCGACGGCGAAATAATGCAGGTACTCGGCAGCAAGGGAGATGTCCGCGTTTTTTCGCGTGCGCACAAGCCTTTCTCGTCCGGAAGGTCCGACATTAAAGACAACAAGGAACGACTGTTCGTATGCACATGCCACAATAGATGAACAAGAACGCTTACGTAAAATCGCCGCTTAATTATACGGGAGGCAAGTTCAGGCTTCTGCCTCAGTTTGCGCGTTACTTCCCCGAAAACGCCGATGTTTTCGTGGATTTGTTTTGCGGCGGCGCAAGCGTGGGGCTGAATGTAGAAGCCGCAAACGTAGTGCTCAACGACATAGACGGCAATGTAATAGGTATACTCGAACTTTTCCGCCGCCGCAGCGCGGAGTTCATAACACGAGCCGTGGAGGACGTAATATCGCGCTACGGACTTTCGGACAGCGCGGCGAACGGCTACGCATTTTATGGCTGCAACTCATCTGAGGGCCTGGCAAAGTTCAACCGAAGTAAATACATCCGACTGCGCAACGATTTCAACGCACTTGCGGCGCGCGATGACGAATATTACATAAAACTGTTCTCACTCATAATCTTTTCGTTCAACAACCAGATACGTTTCAACAGCAAAGGATGTTTCAACCTGCCTGCCGGCAAGCGCGATTTCAACGCAAGGATGAAAAACAAGGTGGTGCGCTTTGCCGACAAGCTAAAGGGCGACAATATCACCCTCTCAAATCTTGATTTCCGCCTTTTCAATCTTGACAATCTCACTCCCCGGAGCTTCATTTACGCCGACCCGCCCTACCTGCTCGGTTGTGCAACCTACAATGAGCGGAACGCATGGAACGAAAAGGACGAGCGCGACCTGCTTCTCTATCTTTCGGAGGCCGACAGGCGCGGTATACGTTTCGCACTCTCAAACATAATAAGCCGCGACGGACAAACGAACCGCCCGCTCGCAGAATGGCTCGAACAAAACCCGCGCTTTACGCCGCACAGGTTAGACTACAACTACAGCAACGCAAACTACCATAAAAAGAACCGCGACAAGTCGCCCGTCGAGGTATTAATAACCAACTACGTCTGAAATATGTGCACTTACAAGAGTTTCTGCTGGAAAATAGGCACGACAAGTTTCCGCACTTCCGATTTCAATTTGAAGATAGAGCGCCAGCTCGAGTTGCTTTCCTCGTTTCGTGAAGCGAATCCCTATGAACAGTGGGAAAGGAACAGCGCTTTTCAGGAGCGTTACTATGATTTTCTGAAGGAAAACGGTTTCTTGAGTGGCGACGCGCCGCGTAAGGACAAGGATGCCCGGCAGAAAACGTCGGGTCTCTGCGACATCGGCCTCGTTACTGCCGAACGCAGGCTCACGCCGGCGGGAGAACGCCTGCTGTATGTGTCAAAAGAGGGCGATTTCGGCACAGACGGCAACATATTGCAGCTGCCGGCCGACAGCTTCCTGTATTTCAAGCAGCTGTTAAAGACATATACAACGGTCGAAGGCTCTACGATAAGGCCATACGCCGTTCTTGCGTTGATGCTCGACGAGCTGGGATACCTTACAGGCGAGGAATTCACCTACCTGTTGCCGCTTGTTACGTCCGCGGCCCGCATGCGGCAGATAACGGAAGGGATAAAACGGCTCCGTCGCGGCGAAATAACCGTTGACACGGTCATTGTCGACACGCTAATGAGTATGAACAATTACCGGGAGGCACTTGACGAGTTCCTGTCGCGTCCGATGTCGGAAGAGCTGGTGTGCAAGGTGTGCATAAACCGCAAAAGCGCGAGGTACGACAAACCTTATTATTCCCTGTTCCTTGCATTGCAAAACCTGCGGCGCGATGATGCCGATTCGCTCGTCGCACTGTTCAAGGCATGCCGGAAAATAAATATAGGCTCCTGGTGGAAAAGCTACCTCTTCGACGCCAATACGGAAAGCGCCATACGCAAAGACCCGCTGCACGCGCTGAAAGACGTTCCCATACTGGATTGTGAAGATGAGCGGGAGTTCAGGAAAACATTCTTCCGCCTTGTGCATCTGTTCAAGGCCAAGGCCACGCTTTACGATTACCGCGACCTCAACCGCCGTTACTTCAACATAACCGACACTGTAATGTTTGCCGACGGCAAAGCCGAGCTGACGTTGCTTGCCAAATGCTTCGTGTCGCTCTGTTCCGACGGATTGAGGAACATAGCGTTCACGCGCAGCACCATGTTGGACCAGGATTGTGCGCTGGGCAACATAATTCCCGGCTATGCCGTTACCGATGACAGCTTGCGCCGCAAGCTCAGCACCGACTACGGAATAGAAGCCGCCGGGCCGGGCGAAGTGCAGGGTATAATAGAGCGCGAACGGCGCAGCCGCTTCGACCGCCTTGTCGACACAATGTTTCCCGACAGCGTGCTGCTCGAACTTTTGGACGACTTCGAACAACGCAATGACGACGACATACGCCGCAAGGTTTGCGACAATGCCGACGTACCCACAATCTTCGAGTACATAGTGGGCGTGGTATGGTATAAGATAAGCAACCGTCGCGGCGACATACTTTCGGCTCTGAATCTCTCGCTCGACGCAGACTTGCTGCCGCGTACCCATGCAGCCGGGGGCGGCGAGGACATAACCTACCGCTACGGTGCGTGCAACGACTATCCCGCCCACACATTATTAATAGAGGTTACGCTGGCCGACAACGCAAACCAGCGACGCATGGAAATGGAACCCGTTTCGCGCAACCTGGGCGAGTATATGCTGCACCACCCCGGCGAGGAGGCATACGCCATGTTCGTAACTACGTTCCTGCACATAAACGTGCTGGCCGATTTCCGCGTCAGGAAGCGCACGTGGTACTATTCTTCCGACGGCAACAGCCACATCGAGGGCATGAAGATAATTCCCGTACAGACCGACGTGCTCAAGGCCATGCTGCAAAGGCAGATGAGATACCCCGCCATATACGCCGCGTTTGCCGAAGCCCACGAGTGCGACGCCGAACCCAAGGAATGGTATGCCGGGTGCATTGAAAACAAGTTCAAGTAGCATTAGTGCGGACCGGCGCACCGCATATCCCTTTGAAAATAGATAATTCCGGAAACGCCTCGTTAAGGCCCTCTGTTTTTGTCTGCATTTAACAATCGGGCAAAGCCCTTTATTCATGCGGGTTTGCGAGGGGCGGAAAATATGTCCGAGAAAATTCAAAATATGTCCGACCTTTTTTGAATTATGTGCCTTGTATTTTTTATTTGCTCAGAGAGGGGTAAAAAACACTTTTCACGTTTTAACACTTTGCCCCGCTCCGGATTCCGGCTTCGGTATGGCGTGTGCGTTTAAACCGTCGCAGACCGGCAAAACGTGTTTTTTACGAAAAAAACTCGCTTGCCATGTCACAAATCGCGGTTATGTTTCGTATTATAGTCAGAAGAACGGAATTTTAAAACATAAAAAAACTATACAGCAATGAAAACATTAATGACATCAGCGGCCGCGATACTCATGACGGCAGGCGTATTAGCCTCGTGTTCCACGGGCAAGGCAAGCGCAACGGTTAACGACGCCGCAACGGCAGCAATCGGCGCCACCGCAACGCCCAAGGCACTCAACCTGAAAGACTTCAACGCCATAGACAACGCGAGCGTGATAACCGTGGTCTACACCGAAGGCAGCAGCTACAGCGTGCGCGTGGAAGAGCGGGGCGAAGTGCCCAGCATTATAACCAAGGAAGGCAGGACGCTCAATGTTAAACGCGCCGAGGGCGATTCGGAAAAGAAAACCGATACGTATCTTTACATCACCGCCCCGGAAATAGCCTCAATAAGCAACGGCGGGGTAATGAAGCTCGAGGCCGCCGCGATGAAAAGCAGCGACTTCAGCTTAGAAAACCGGGGCGTGTTCACCCTCACGGCAAAAGACATGGCTTGCACCGCTTTCAACCTCGACAACGCGGGAGTGTTCAACTCCGAGGCGGGAATCAAGGCCGACAAGGTGAAACTCACCAACAACGGCGTGATGAAAGGAAGCAGCAACGTGAAAGGCGGCGACCTCACGCTGAGTAACAACGGCGTGGGCAACCTCGACATAACTTTCAAAGGTAACGACATGAAATTAACCTGTGGAAGCACGGGCAGCATAAACGCCGACGTGGACTGCAAAAGCGTGGAAGCATCGAACTACGGCCCTTGCGGCATAACAATAAAAGGACGTGCGGACGTGCACAAAATACAAAGCAACAAGTGGGTGGGGAAGATAGATGTTTCCAACCTCGGCAAGTAACACCCTGCGGCAGCCACGTACGGCCTGCACGCACAAATATTTGACAATGAAATCATTCGCTATACTGACTTCTCTTATGCTGGCGCACGCCGCAAGCCTCGCCGCGCAAGCGAACCACCCTGCGCCTGCGGCGGGGGACGGCAAACCGGCATATATCGAAACCCTGAATTACAAAGGCTTCACCGGCGTGCACAACAGCGGGAACGTGGATGTAATATACACCGCGGGCAAGGAATATTCCGTCACCGTCGAAGAGCGCGGCACGGCCCGCAGCACGGTAAGGCTCGAAGAGGGGACGATAACCGTGTCCTCCCCCGCGAGCGGCGGCGACGCCGAAGGCAAGTGCGTAACCACGCTGCGCATAACGGCTCCCGCGCTCGAAACGTTGGAGAACTACGGCAACATGCAGCTCACGTGCGGAGGCAATCAGCCCGGCACCCTTGAGATAGAGAACTACGGCAACATGTCTTTTGCTGTCGACAGCCTTTCGGCCGACAGAGTGTTGCTCGAAAACAGCGGGAACATAAAGGCGGACGTTTCAAAACTCCACGTGCGCGGCTTCGTCGTCGAAAACAACGGAATGCTTGACGGCCGGATAACAGCCGAGGCACAGACGCTTGACTTTGAGAATAACGGAAAGAGTACGCTCGAAGCCGATTACAAAGGCGGGAAAGCCACCGTAAGGAATTGCGGCGACAGCAAACTGTCGCTGCGCGTGGACTGCGAAACGCTCAATGCCAACAACAGCGGCCTGAGCGAGATGACCTTTTCGGGCACTGCCGACAATGTGCGCATTGACGGTGCGGGCAGGTCGAAGGTAAACGTTTCACAACTCAATAACTTTTAACCTAAAGGCGTACACGGTTACCGCCACATCCCACACGTCCGGCATGATGACCCGAGAACAGTTTGAACACGAGACAATGACGCTTCGTCCCCGCCTTGTGGCCATAGCCGAGGGCATAACCGGCAGCCGCGACGAGGCCGAAGACACCGTGCAGGACGTGCTGTTGAAGCTGTGGGGCATGATCGGGGAACTGAACCCGCCCGTCGAGGCGTTTGCATGCGTGGTGACGCGCCATGCCGCCTTAGACCGCCTGCGCGCAGCAGGCACGCGACGCGAGCAACGGCTTACTCCGGCCGACGACCGCGCCGTCGAAAACAGTGCCGACCCGAGGGCGGAACGCATGTTCGAGGTAATGGCCACGCTGCCCGACATGCAACGGGCGGTGTTGCGCATGCGCCTGGCCGAGAGCCTGGAATTTAACGAGATAGCGCGGCTTTTGCATACCTCGGAGCAGAATGTGCGCCAGATATTGAGCCGCGCGCGCAAAGCCGTAATGAAAAAATACACCGGTAAATGAGAATAGTAAAATCCATATTCACAAAACGCAGGACGCAGGAACTGCAACGGCTCGTAGACCGTTACTTAGAGGGCGGAACAACGCTCGACGAGGAGCGGCAGCTGTTTCGCGCGTTTGCTTCGGGGCGCTATCCCGCCGAGCTCGAGGAATACGCCGCCATGTTCCGCGGCTGCGCCGCCGTGGCCGGCATTAAGCCGGAAGAGGTACGCACACCGGCGCGCCGGCGGATTATAAGAATAGCCCTTACGGCCACGACGGGAGTGGCGGCAGCCGTGCTGCTGTGCCTTACGCTTGCCACCAACATGCGTCGGGCCGAGCTGGAACGCGTTTACGGCGGGAGCTACGTGATTGTGAACGGCGAACGCATTGACGACCTCAGCAAGATTATGCCGCAGATTGAACGCACGCTGGCCGACGCCAAGGCCGTTGAGCGGCGGATAGAGGAGAACGGGGTTGTGGAGCGTGTGGAAAACGACATGCTCAACGATATTTCCGACCCTGCAGAGCGGGAGATGATAAGGCAACTCATAAGCAACTGACATCATGAAAAGAATACTCATAACCCTGCTGCTGGCTGTGTGCGCCGTGGTTACTGCCGCCGCACAGAACAGGATAGACAAGCTGACAAGCGAATTCTCGAGTTCGGGCGGAAGCTATACGTCGGTAGTGGAGCGCAATCCCGACACGCGCAAGATAAGGAAAGTGGTCAAGGAGCTGACGATGGACCCGTCGCCGTCGGTGAAGAAACGCTTCGAGCAGGCGTTTCGCGACGAGGGGAAAAACTGGACGCTCATAAACCTGAACCAGAACACCGACAAGCATACAATGATACTGACGGTGGAAACCAAGGAATCGACGTGCGTCTACATGATGCGCGGGCGCGACAGCAAGGGGCGCAACCGCTTGGTTGTCACCATAATCAAAACTTTTAAATAATCCCACCCGCGGGGCGGCATGGCCGTCCTGCGGGTTTTCGTGTGCCTTTGCGGTGAACCGTGCCGCAAAGGCTGCACCGTGAATGTGCGTTCCGGCAGACTGACTTGCATTGCCGGAAGCCGAAATCCGGAGCGGGGCAAAGTGTTAAAACGTGAAAAGTGTTTTTTACCCCTCTCTGAGAAAAGAAAAAATACAAGGCACATAATTCAAAATAGGTCGGACATATTTTGAATTTTCTCGGACATATTTTCCGCCCCTCGCAAACCCGCATGAATAAAGGGCTTTGCCCGATTGTTAAATGCAGACAAAAACAGAGGGCCGTAACGGGGCATTTTCGGAGTCTGCCCGTTGTGGTAAAATTAGCCGGACACGGCTTTGCGCTAAGGCGGCTATTTTTTAATTTTGGGCAGCACTAAAAATCATAACGATGAAACGACAACTTGTTATTACCGCCGCAGTGCTGCTCTTTGGCTGCGCCGCGGCATTTGCACAGAAAAAGGTTTCGATATTGGGCGACTCGTATTCCACGTTCCAGGGATATGTAACGCCAGGGAGCAATGACTGCTGGTATTTCGGCAACGGCAAGAACGCCGACAGCCGCAACACCCTGGAAACGGTGGAGCAGACATGGTGGTACCGCCTTGTGCACGGGCACGGAATGGAGCTCGACGTGAACAACTCATGGTCGGGCACGACGGTGTGCCTAACCGGCTACAGGGGCGAGGATGCGTCCGACCGCGCGTTCATCACCCGCATGTTCAACCTCGGCAATCCCGACATTATATTGGTGTTCGGCGGCACGAACGACAGCTGGGCCGGGTCGCCCGTGGGTGAGTACCGTTACAAGGACTGGAAGAAAGCGGATTTGTACGCCTTCCGCCCGGCGTTTGCCTATATGCTCTACAGCCTGCAGCGGCTGTATCCCGACACCGAGGTTTACTGCATTACGAACTCCGAACTGTCGGACGCGATAACAGGGTCGATTGACACCATTTGCCGTCATTATGGCGTTAAGAACATAATGCTGCACGACATACACAAACAGGGCGGCCACCCGTCGGCCGAAGGCATGGAAAGCATAAGCCGGCAGGTGTGGGACGCCATAAGCGGCAACTGAAAAGTCCCTGCCAGGATACGCAGAAAAGCCTCCCTACCCTTCACGGGCGGGGAGGCTCATAATAACTATCATGAAAAATGACTTATTGAAAAACGAAGAATCCGTCTCACGACGAGTGAAGAATTTTCGTTCTGTGATGGTTATTTCTTGAACTCGAGTGTTTTTTGCCTGAACGGTATGGGGTAGTTCGTTATCCACACCTCGGGCTTGAGATCGGCGCCTTCGAACGAAAGTGCGTAGACTTCGAGTTTTTTGCCTTTCATGTCGGGCGTAAGAGGAATGTAATACGTGTAGTTCTGGTCAGTGTCGGCGTTGCGGTACTCCCAGGGGTTGCACGTGAACGAGGGCGCGCGGTCGGGGCAGCCCACGTAGCGGCCGTCAATCTTCATTGCCGCCCACGCAGCTTCGCGCCCGTGCTTGCCGTTGATAGCCACGCAAAGGTAAGCGCCCTTGTCGAATTCGTTGATAGTAAATTCGCTCTTCCACGCGTGCCTTGCCGAAGCTCCCGCCCATCCGTATTCGCGGAACAGGTTGCTTGCGCGCCATTTGCTGCGGTCAACTTTCTGGCCGTTCCTTATGCCGGTTATCTCGCTCATGCGCAGGGGGCAGTTGCTCATGCGTACGTAGCGGAACGCCCCGGCTTTGCTGACATCGATAACCGAGCGCAGACCCAGACGGAACGATATGGTCTTCCAGTTCACAAGGTCGGACGATACGTGCAGGTAGTCGCCCTCTTCTACCGTGTAGGGAGCCATGGAGAATTCATCGGGAAAATCTATTACAAGTTCGTCGAGCTCGACGTTCTCGCCCAAGTCGAGGTACATTGCCGACTGGTTGTTCATACGGCGGTCGCCGTGGCGCATACGTATCGAGAAAAGCGTGCCCGGGTCGTCGTCAAATAGGTTCTTGTCCCACAAGTCGCGCATCTTGAATGTTTCCTGGTTGAAGAAAGCGTCGCGCGCGGCTTTTACCTGCGGAATTTTCGTTTCGCCGGAGCGGAGGAGCGAGCGCACCTCGAGCGCGTTGTTGTCGGCAGCGAAGCATGTGGCGTAGTAAAGCGAGTTGGCGTCGGCGGGAACATCGCACGCTGTCATTGCGGGAAGCTGGCGGTGGTAGTTTTCCTTGAGCGGCGTTCCGGCGAACGACACTTTCATCGAGCCGCCGCGGGCGAGCGATTTGGCGCGCTTGCCGTCGATTGTTGCATTTGAGAAGCGTGCGCTTCCTTTCTCTACTTTTACGTTGTACGACTTGCCTGGCATTCCGAGCAGTTTTATTTCAACATCGTCGCCTGCCTTGTCGTTTATTATATAATAAGGTATGCCGCTCAGGGCTACTTTGTCTTTCTCGGGCTGCGTGGTGACTTTTACGAGTGCGGCGCGGAAGGGCAGCACCTCCACTTCAATTTCGGAGCCGTACTTGTGTGAGCCGAGGTCGTAGACATACGGGTGGTAAAGTCTTACCTTGACGTTGCGTTTTCCCTTTTTCAGGCCTAACTCGTCGCCGAGTCGGATTTTGTATTTCACGGGATTCCACGACAGGTTGCGCAGTGTGATGAAGCGTGTGCCTTCGTCGCCGCGGCTCAGGGCTTCTGGGCCGTATGAGGCTTCGGGCAGGCGCACCGCGTTTACGAGAATGTCGCGGTATGTGCGGTGGAGGTTGAAGATGAATGCGAGGTAGGGGAATTCATCGTCGCGCAGAAACCAGGGATTGGCGTATATCTCGGGGGCGAGTATCATCTCGCGGCCGAAGGACTGGAGGATGAGGTCGTCTTCCCAGTAATCGAGGCATGAGGAAAGGCATACGCCGTGGTCTTCGGTGAGGCGCGTGAGGTTTTCGGGCGCTTTGCGGCTTATTGCCTGGCCGCGGTGGTGCGGGGCTGTCATGCTGTTGGTCATGAACACGTCGATGTACGTTTCTTCGCCGCCCATGAGGAAGGTGGTTGAGTGGCGCACGCCCGGGCCGAGGTCGAGGCGGT
>URSZ01000084.1 GCA_900550635.1 uncultured Prevotella sp.
TTTTAAAATATGTCCGACCTTTTTTTCGCCCCCTCCAAACCCGCATGGATAAAGCGTTTCCGAAAACCCGCAGTGTGCAACAAAAATCCCCGTTCTTTTTGTCTGCATTTTCCCGCCCCGTTTCCCCGCCTCAAAACTCCGCTGCTGCATATTTATTCATCGCAACGATGTTGCCGTGTTATTTATACTGGTAGCTATTTGTTGATATGTGAGAATGCTGTTCCGTTCATGGGAGGAATTTTGCAGAGCAGATGAATTGATATGTTGCAAGCAGGCGGCAGTTTATGGGATTGAAGAATTGAAGCCAGGCAAGCGTGTGGTTGTTTGTTGTTGAGCGGAATCGTTTTCTTGCGGACATGTGGTAATATGAAGCAGCTCTGGTTTTCCGCTATTCACCCAGGTTTTCCGAACACCCATTTTTGTCACATTTTTCTTTTGCAAGAAAATCTTTTTTTTATGCATGATAATTTGGCAGTTAACTTCTAAAATATTAACTTTCGGACAATAAGTATAAAGTGCATGTAGCGCTGGATATTAACTAAAAACATAAGAGCAATGAAACGTTTTTTATTGGCCGCCTTTCTTGCTGCTGCTGGCTTGTGCGCGGTAAAAGCCGTGCCCGAAATCAAACCGTTTTTTTTTGTGGAGGAGGGGAAATGCAGGAAATACGAATACCCCGCACAGGAGCTTGACTACAACGGGCGCAAGGTCCGTATGGATGCCGCCGTGGTTTATAAAGCAAGTGAGGACGGCAAAGGTTATGATTTCATAAACCTTACGCTTCGTTTCTCGCCTGTAGGCGCGAAAGGTTTCACGGAGAACATCCTCGATTCCATTTCGCGCTTGGGGCGTTGCAACACTGTGGTGGAGCGCGTGGAATACAAAATGAAAGGAGCGATGGCAGCGTTCAGAGGCGAGGCGTGCATGTACACCGAATCGTTCAGCATGCTGGCGCACAACGATGAGGCCAAGGCCGTGGCAAAATATAAGGTGAAGTTCAACGCTTACGACCCGACGAAGAGTTCCGTCACCTGTGAACTTAAGGACAAGGAATGGGGCAAAGCGGGCGATATTGTCATGGGCTGCGACAAGTTACCCGACAGCGGTCTCTTCTATCCATGGGATATAACCCTTCACAAGGCAGGCTATATGGGCGGCAGTCCGTCGGTATATCCCTATCCCGCTAAAATAGGCGTCGGCATGATGCTTTTCCAGCCCGCACATTACGTCAACGGTGAAAGGAGAGAGGAAAATGCCCGATACGTTGACAGGTTGTGGCTCAGGATAGAGTTGTCCCGGTTGTTGTATGACGAGGAAACCGGGGAGAGCAAAGGCGGCAGGTCGCTGACGTTCGAGGACGGCTATGTAGGAGAGCCGCCTTATTTCAGAAAATATGCCGTGGGCAAGAAAGGCACGAGGGAGATAACTGTTGAGGAAACAGCGCCCATGGAGATAAAACTGCCATTCATCGACTGGCGCTTTTCCGCAGGCATGGACTATCGCATTTACGTGAAAGGCGCGTATTTGGACAATCTGTACAATAAGAATCTTTACATAAAGGAAGCTGTGTTCACGTGCCTGTTCCACAATTACGGTTACCCGCCTGTGAACGATTGGTATTAACTGGAGAAATTGGAAAGCCGGGGGAGTGTGTATTCAGAAGCATTTTCCCCGGCTTCTTTTTATGTATGTAAAAAGAAGAGTCCTCATGGTCACGTTCAACTTTTTACAACCAAAAACCTTTTTGCCATGAAGATAATCCGGCCTTTTTGGAGTACGGGTAAGGATGTGCCCACAAGCAAGCCGGAACGGCC
Source organism: uncultured Prevotella sp. (assembly GCA_900550635.1). Lineage (GTDB taxonomy): Bacteria > Bacteroidota > Bacteroidia > Bacteroidales > Bacteroidaceae > UBA6398. The sequence goes on from URSZ01000084.1 coordinate 1,815, forward strand.
CAGTACACGGGCGTAAGTTTGCTTTGATAACTTGAAATGCCGCCGCGCCATGCGCTGCAATCAGTCCGACTTGCTCCGCCCCGGGTGCGCGGTGCGTTATGGAGGTATGGGAACGGTGTGTTTTACGACATACTTCGCACGTATGAAAGTGGTGAATATTCATTTTCCGGGGCGTGAAAAACGCTCCGGGTTTTTCACACGTTTTTGTGTCTTTGTTGAGGAGTGTGCAAAGGGGCAGGTAGGAGCAAAGAAAAAATAGGTCTGAGAAAATTTAAAAAAGGTCCGAGGAATTTTAAAATATGTCCGACCTTTTTTTCGCCCCCTCCAAACCCGCATGGATAAAGCGTTTCCGAAAACCCGCAGTGTGAAGCAAAAATCCCCGTTCTTTTTGTCTGCATTTTCCAGCCCCGTTTCCCCGCCTAAAAACTCCGCTGCTGTATATTTATTCATCGCAACGATGTTGCTCTGTTTTGTAGATGGGTGGTAGCGAGTAGGTGTGGAGTTTTGAGACCACGCAAACGGGTTGCAATTTTAGGCAATGCCGGTTTGCGACAGTTGGAAGGAATACAATTTTCTTGTAGATTCGATTTACCACTCCCTAAGAAAGTCTCCCAATCTCTCGGTTGTATATTTATGCAATGTAAAATGTGTGTGCCGCTTGGGATATGGATAGTACGTTTTAGGGGTGGCGTATATATAGCTTGCAAACGGGTGGCAGTTTTAGGCAATGCCGGTTTGCGACAATTATAATGAACACAATTTTCCGGTGGATGTGGCTTATTGTTCTCCGTAAAAACTTGCCAATCTTTCGGTTGTATATTTATGCAACGCAGGATGTGTATGCCGCTTGGAATATGGGTAGTACGTTTTAAGGGAGTATAGTCGCTTTTTGGCAAACGGGCGGCAGTCTTAAGTAATGCTGGTTTGCGACCATTGGGGGGAGCACGATTTTCCGCCAGATTCGGTTTACCACTCCCTAAAAAAGTCTTACAATCTTTCGGCTGCATATTTATGCAATGCAAACGTGCGGGGAGTTGTCCATGCGGGGAGTTGCTTGCTGACGTGCAGTGGTGTTGTTTGTCGACCGTGCAGCCGGCGGAACGGAGGGATGTCGGGGTTGCCGGCGGGGCGGCGTTTTTTTCCGTTCTATATTTACAAGAAAATGAAACGGCTGCAAGAGTTGCCGGCGGACGGTGTTTTCTTGCAGCCATGCCGGCGTGTTATCCGAAAATGGCGTAATTTTGAAAGCGCAAACAAATTACGGAAAAATGTTGTACAATATAGATTTGGCCTTGACCCCGCGCGACGCCGCCGACGCGGAGCGCACCAAAATGCGCGCGGCGCAGGAATTGTCAATCGACAGCCGCACGATAACGGCCTTGCGTATCGATAAAAAGAGCATTGACGCGCGGCAGCGCAACACCGTTGTGCGCATGTCGGTGCGCGTGTACGTTAACGAGGAGCCTGCCGGGCCGGATTACGAAACGATAGACTACAGGCCAGTGGACAGCGCGCCGCAGGTGGTCGTTGTTGGTGCGGGGCCGGGAGGGCTGTTCGCGGCGTTGCGGCTCATCGAGCTGGGACTGAAACCCGTGGTGCTCGAGCGGGGAAAGAACGTGCGCGACCGTAAGCGCGACATTGCCCTCATACCAAAGGAACAGAAAATAAACCCCGAAAGCAATTATTCGTTCGGCGAGGGAGGCGCGGGGGCTTATTCCGACGGCAAGCTATACACCCGCAGCAAGAAACGCGGCAACGTGCGTCGCATTCTCGGCATATTCTGCCAGCACGGCGCGGACGGCGGGATACTGAGCGACGCACATCCGCATATCGGCACCGACCGCCTGCCGCGCATTATCGAGAACATGCGCAACACTATACTGGCCTGTGGCGGCGAGGTGCATTTCCAAACGCGCGCCGACAGTTTGATAACCGATTCCGAAGGTGACGTGCTTGGCGTTGCGGCAAGCGACGGCCGCGAATACCGGGGTGCGGTGATATTGGCCACGGGGCATTCCGCGCGCGACGTTTACCGCTACCTGCACACCTCGGGTTGCACGCTTGAGATGAAAGGCCTGGCCGTGGGCGTGCGGCTCGAGCACCCCAGCCACCTTATCGACTGCCTGCAATACCATTCTCCCCGCGGGCGCGGGGCGTACCTGCCGGCGGCGGAGTATTCCGTTGCGGCACAGGTGGACGGGCGCGGCGTTTACAGCTTTTGCATGTGTCCGGGCGGCTTTGTTGTTCCGGCGGCTACGGGAGAGCGGCAGATAGTGGTGAACGGCATGAGCCCGAGCAACCGCGGCTCGAAATGGAGCAACGCGGGAATGGTGGTCGAAGTAAGGACCGACGACCTCGAAGAGGCTTCTGTCGCGGCGCTCATGCGTTCGGCCATGGGCGACGAGGCTTTTGCCGCCGCACACGCCGATTGTTACGACGCTGCCAACCCGCTGCGCATGATGTACATGCAGGAAGCGCTGGAGCGCGAATGCTGGTTGCAGGGCAACATGCGGCAAACTGCCCCGGCGCAAAGGATGGGCGACTTCGTGAACGGTCGTTTGAGCTACGACCTGCCCGTGTCGTCATACGCGGCCGGGTTAGTATCGTCGCCGTTGCATTTCTGGCTGCCCGCGTTCGTGTCGTCGCGGTTGGCCGAAGGTTTCAAACTTTTCGGCCGCAGGCAGAAAGGATTCCTCACGCGCGAGGCCGCGGTGATAGGCGTGGAGACGCGCACGTCGTCGCCCGTACGCATAGTGCGAGACGGCGAAACGCTACAGTCGCCCGCCATGAGGGGACTGTTCCCCTGCGGCGAGGGGGCAGGCTATGCCGGCGGAATAGTGTCGGCCGCAATCGACGGCGAACGCTGCGCCGAAGCCGCAGCCCGGCTGCTCGAAACGTCGGCCAAATGGAGGCACGTGCAATGAATCCGGCAGCTCGCGGCGGGAGATACGCCGTGCGCCGTAACGCGGACAAAGGAAGCCGGAAAAACGGGGCGGGAAAACAGCGAATTTTCAGTAGAAAAATTGAAAACTGATTTTCATGCCGTTAACCCCACATGGGAGCAAAGAAAAAATATCTCTGAGATAATTTAAAATATGTCGGACATAATTCGAAATATGTCGGACATATTTTTTACCCTCTGAAAACCCGTTTTAAAAACCGGGGCAAAAATGCAGACATCGTGCGACACTGCCTTCTAACACTTTACCCCAAAACGGTCATTAGGGAATTAAATTAAGTAGTAACGTCGAGTGCGTAAGTTGGCGAAGCCTGACGACCGGGTTGGGTTAAGGCAGCGAGCCCGAGAGTTAAAAAAGATGTGTTTTTAGGGCAATAGTTTGGCAGGAATATTTAATTTTGTCGCGAACCAAGGCACTTGTGCTTAATTTTTGATATTATCAGCTAATGAGAGTACTGAAATTCGGAGGGACATCGGTGGGCTCGGTGGAGAGCCTTACCAACGTGAAAAAAATAGTAGAGAATATAAACGAGCCGGTGGTGGTTGTGGTTTCCGCATTGGGCGGCATAACCGACAGGCTCATAAGGACATCGCAGCTTGCAGTGGCGGGCGATGACAATTACCGCAACGAGTTCGACGCTATGGTGGACCGTCACCACGGCATAATAGACGCCGTGATTCCGGCCGGCGCGGCACACGACACGCTGAAAGCCAAGGTGGACGCACTGCTCGACGAGTTGCGGAGCATTTACCATGGAGTGTACCTTATACGCGACATGACGCAGAAAACTGCCAATGTGATAGTAAGTTACGGCGAGCGCATGTCGTCGCAGATAGTGTCGGCCTTCATAGAAGGTTCGCAGTGCTACGACTCGCGCGAATTCATAAAGACCGTGCGCAAGCAGAACCGCAACCTCGTGGACTTTGACGTTACCATACGCCTGGTGATACAGACGTTTGCGCGTATGCCACGCATAGCGGTAGTGCCCGGCTTCATAGCAAGCGACGCCAACGACGGCGAGACGACCAACCTGGGCCGCGGCGGCTCGGACTATACCGCCGCAATAATCGCGGCAGCGCTCAACGCCTCGGCGCTCGAGATTTGGACCGACGTGGACGGCTTCATGACGGCCGACCCGAGGGTTATTCCGAATGCCTACACCATTGACGAACTGTCGTACAACGAAGCAATGGAACTGTGCAACTTCGGAGCCAAGATAATATATCCGCCAACCATATACCCGGTGAGGATAAAGAACATACCTATCCTTGTAAAGAACACCTTCCGCCCCGAAGCCAAGGGCAGCATAATACACAAGGGCACGAGCAACGACACGCGCGCCATAAAGGGAATCTCGTCGGTAAAGAACACGAGCCTCGTGACCGTGTCGGGCCCTTCGATGGTGGGCGTGATAGGCGTGAACCGCAGAATCTTCACCACGCTTGCCGACAACGGAATCAGTGTGTTCCTCGTGGCGCAGACGTCGTCGGAAGCGAGCACGAGCCTTTGCGTTACCGACGAGGACGGCGAGAAGGCGCGCGAAGTGCTCGACAACGAGTTTGCCAAGGAAATATCCACGGGAGCAATGAACCATGCCCTGCTCACTCGCGACCTGTCTACCATGTCGGTGGTGGGCGACAAGATGAAACACACCGCAGGCGTGGCCGGAAAACTGTTCGGCGTATTGGGGCGCAACGGCATAAACATCGTGGCAATGGCACAAGGAGCCACCGAAACCAACGTCTCGATTGTCGTAGACCGTTCGCTGCTGCGCAAGTCCCTGAATGTGATACACGACAGCTTCTTCCTGAGCGAATACCAGGTGCTCAACCTCTTTGTGTGCGGCGTGGGCACCGTGGGCGCAAAACTCCTGGAACAGATTTCCTCGCAACGCGAGAAACTCATGCGCGAACGCGGCCTTAAACTGAACATCGTGGGCATTGCCAGCGGACATAACGCCGCGTTCAACCGCGACGGGGTGGATTATGTGAACTACAGGGAAACGCTGAAGGCAGGCGGCCCGAGCAGTGTGAAACGCCTGCGCGACGAGGTGACGGGAATGAATATTTTCAACTCGGTGTTCGTTGACTGCACCGCAAGCAAGGATGTTGCCGACCTGTACCAGACGTTCTTTGAACATAACATATCGGTGGTTGCCGCCAACAAGATAGCGGCTTCCTCGTCCTACGCCAATTACAAGCGTCTTAAACAAACGGCCAGGGCAAAAGGAGTGAAATACCTGTTCGAGACAAACGTAGGAGCAGGGCTTCCGATAATAAATACGATAAACAACCTTACAGGCAGCGGCGACAAGATACTTTGTATCGAAGCCGTGCTGAGCGGTACGTTAAACTATGTATTCAACGTGCTGTCCGATAAGGTGACACTGAGCCGTGCGGTGCAAATGGCGCGCGACGCAGGGTACAGCGAGCCCGACCCGCGCATAGACCTCTGCGGCAAGGACGTTATACGCAAACTTGTAATCCTGGCCCGCGAGGCAGGATATGAAATAGAGACTTCCGATGTGGAGGCAGTTCCATTCATACCCGAAGAATTAATGAAGGGAACAGCCGACGATTTCATGCGGCAGTTGCCGGAACTCGACACCGAATTCGAAAAACGGCGCAGCGAACTCGCAGCTCAGGGCAAACGCTGGCGTTATGTGGCCAAGCTCGACAACGGGCACGCCTCGGTGGGACTTCAGGCAGTCGACGCACGCCATCCGTTCTACAACCTCGAAGGTTCGAACAACATCATACTGCTTACAACGGAGCGCTACCGCGAATATCCCATGCACATCGAAGGATACGGGGCAGGCGCCGACGTTACAGCCGCAGGTGTGTTTGCCGACATAATGAGTATTGCCAATATTTAGCGTAAAAGGAGGGTTTACATCCTTTACGCAAGAAAACATGACCCGTCCACGGAAAAATATCTCTAAGGTAGTTTTCCGTGGCTCTTTTCCCGGGCTGGCCGAATCGGTATGAAAACACGGCGCAAGCCTTTTGCCTTGGCATAAGGCTGACTTGTGCAAAACCTGCTTTTGATTAATGCGAAAAATTGAACTTCTTGCTCCCGCCCGTAATGCCGAAACAGGCATAGAAGCCATAAAGCACGGCGCCGACGCAGTGTATATAGGTGCGTCGGGGTTCGGCGCGCGTGCGGCGGCAGCCAACGCGATTGAAGATATAGGCCGCCTTGCAGAGTTTGCGCATGTATTCGGGGCAAAGGTTTACGTAACGCTTAATACAATACTTTATGATTCCGAGATAGGCGAGGCGGAACGCCTTGCCTGCTCTTTGTGCGAAGCGGGAGCAGACGCTTTCATCGTGCAGGACGCTGCTTACCTGTCCATGTCCCTGCCTCCGGTTCCGTTTCATGCCAGCACACAGATGGATAACCGCACGGCGGCCAAAGTGTGCCGCCTTTACGATGAAGGTTTCGATACCGCGGTGTTGGCACGAGAGCTTTCGCTCGACGAGATACGCGGAATCCATGCTGCCTGCCCCGGAATGCGGCTTGAAGCATTTGTGCACGGGGCGTTGTGCGTCAGTTTCAGCGGCAGGTGCTATGCTTCGCAATATTGTTTCGGACGTAGCGCCAACCGGGGCGAATGCGCGCAGTTCTGTCGCCTGCCTTTTGATTTGGAAGACGCTTCCGGCAGCAAACTGTTGCACCGGAAACACCTGCTTTCCCTGCGCGACATGAACCGCAGCCGCTATCTCGAACAACTTATGGACGCCGGCGTGAGTTCATTCAAGATAGAGGGAAGATTAAAAGATACCGGCTACGTCAAGAACGTTACTGCCTATTACCGCCATTGCATAGATGAAATCCTTGCCCGTCGCAGCGAGTACTGTCGCGCGTCGGCGGGTACGGTGCAAGTGGATTTCCGTCCCAATCCGGCAAAGAGTTTCAACCGTGGCTTTACAGATTATTTCCTAACGGGACGCAGCGGCGACATGGCTTCAATCAACACTCCCAAAAGCGTCGGCGAGCCTGTGGGTATGGTAAAGGAAATTCACGGAGGCAGTTTTACAGTTGATAGCAACGTGGCATTCAGCAACGGCGACGGGCTTTGCTTTTTCGACGGCAGTGGAACGCTGCACGGTTTTCGTATAAACAGGGCCGAAGGCAAGAGGTTGTTCCCTCTGTCAATGCCGGAAGGATTGCAGAGACGCACACGGCTGTTCCGCAACAGCGACGCCGCCTTCGAGCGTCTTTTGTCGAAACCCACGGCCGAAAGACGTGTGGCCTTGGATATGGAGCTGTCCGAAACGCCAGGCGGCTATGCGCTCGCGCTTTCTGACGAATTAGGACGCAAGACTGTACATGCGTTCGACTATCCCCACGAGGAGGCGCGCACGCCGCAGGGCGACAACCTGCGCAAGCAGTTGTTGCGCCTCGGCGATACGTTGTTTCATGTCCGCTCTATCGAGCTGCACCTTGCCGGCGAACGTTTCATCCCTTCGTCCGTCCTGGCAGCCGCACGCCGCGACGCAGTGGCCGCTCACATGCGGGTTGCCGCAGCTCCGGTGCGGGAAAAGAGAAGGACTCCCAAAGCCGTAAGTTTTGCGGGGCGTGAAATCGACAGCAGTTATAACGTAGCCAATTCCAAGGCACGTAATTTCTACATGGCCAACGGTGCGGGGCATGTGTCTCCGGCTTATGAGTTGGAGCAGCGGCGCGATATGCCGCTCATGACCTGTCGCTATTGCATTCGCCACGCGCTCGGGGCGTGCGCAAAGGAAGGCAACGCCCGTGTGTTGCCTGGAAAACTGTTCCTGCGCCTTGGCGACGGGCGGCGTTTCAGACTTGATTTCGATTGCAACAAATGTAACATGAAGGTATATGCGGACGAGTAAGTTTTTTCTCCCTATTGTGGCAGCGCTGGCCGTGTTGCTGGCGCTCGCCTCGTGCACTTACCGCCGCTCCGCGCTCGACATGGAGTGGGACTATACACCCGGGCAGCGCGACTCCATAAAGTTCGTGCACACGCACCATTATTCGCAGAACTATAATTTCAAGGTGCATGCCGACAGCCTGATGCTCCTGTCGGTAACGCCCGACGACCCGGTGCGCCCCTTTGTCGATACGGTCTACGTGCACGAGGGCGACCTTCTTGTCGTTGCCGATTTTGCATACGCTCCGGCCGATACTGTCGATACGGTATGGATAAAGGTGGCGCACGACCAGGCAACGATAGGCTGGCTGCACGAAAAGGAACTGCTGGGAAATGCCGTTCCCGACGACCCTATATCGGAGTTCATACACTTTTTCGGCAGCAAGCGCAACATAGCCCTTTGTGTAGTGGCGATAGTTGCCGCCGCCGTTTACCTTATACACCTTGTGAGGCGCAAGAAGATAAGGATAGTGCACTTCAACGACATAGACAGCCTCTACCCGTCGCTGCTCTGCCTCGACATAGCAGTCGTGGCGGTGCTTTATGCCACGATACAGCACTTTGTGCCGCAAACGTGGCAGGAGTTTTATTTCAACCCCACGTTGAATCCTTTCATCCTGCCGCCGGTGCTTGCGGCCATGATAACGGGCGTGTGGCTCATGGTGCTGCTCGCCCTCGCCACGGTTGACGATGTTGCGCGCATACTCGGCCGCGGCGGCGCGCTGCCTTACCTGCTGTCGCTCCTCGGAATGTCGCTGGTGGTATATATGGTGTTTGCCGCAACCACTTATATCTACTTGGGATACGCCTTGCTCGTAGCGTATGTCGTATTTGCCGTAATGCGTTACCGTCGCAACCGCACCTACCGTTACTTGTGCGGCCGCTGCGGCCACAAGCTGCGCCACAAGGGCACGTGTCCCTATTGCGGGGCAAGCAACATGTAACTCCCCGCGCGGTAAAAAAAGTGGAAAAACCGGGGCCGGAAAACGGGCGTTTCCGGAGCGAAAAATTGAAAACTAAATTTCAGCGCGTTATACCCACATGGGAGCAAA
>URSZ01000085.1 GCA_900550635.1 uncultured Prevotella sp.
GGTGGCTGAAGTTGGGAGTGAAAATGGTAGGACACCTGATGATTCCTTCCGTTCCTTTTAAAGAAGCATATTTCCTTGATGACGCGATGTTGTTTAGAAAAGAAATAAAAAATATCCCTTTGGTATATGTAGGAGGTCTGATTTCGAGGGAGAAAATAGATGATTTATTAGACAAAGGGTTTGAATTTGTGCAAATGGGCAGGGCATTGCTTAATGAACCTGGATTTGTAAACCGTATGAAATTGGATGTTAACGCAAGATGCACATGTAAGCATAGCAATTATTGCATAGCAAGAATGTATTCAATAGATATGGCATGTCATCAGCGGCTGACTGAAGATTTGCCTAAATGTTTACAGAAAGAAATTGAAGAACTCGAAAAGCAATGAGATGAAAAACTTAGCCATAATAACGGGTGCTGACGGCGGAATGGGGAGTGAAATAACAAAGGCCGTAGCGGCTGCTGGATACTATGTCGTTATGCTTTGCCGCACAAAGACAAACGGTGAAAAGCGAAAATCGCAAATAGTCGACGCTACAGGCAACCCTAACATAGAAGTAATGGAAGTAGACCTATCTTCCATGAAAGAAACAGCAGCTGTAACGCAATTAATCAAAAAGAAAGGCATGCTTGTTGATTTGCTTATGAATAATGCTGGAACTATGAGCAAATGCTTTAACCGTACAAGCGAAGGTTTTGAAAACACTGTAGCCGTAAACTATCTTGCACCATTTTTACTTACAAACAGATTGATTCCTCTGATGCACAATGGAACAAGGATTGTAAATATGATTTCATGTACATACGCAATAGGTAGAATAGACGATTGCTTCTTTACAAAAGGCCGCAGAGGATTTTTTTTCAGAATACCTATTTATAGCAACACCAAACTTGCTCTTTGGCTTTTTACTAAAAAGTTGTCGGAACAATTAAAAGATAAAGGCATAGATGTAAATGCAGCAGACCCGGGAATTGTTTCTACCGAAATAATACGTATGGATATGTGGTTCGACCCTTTAACGGATATTTTCTTCCGGCCATTGATAAGGACACCGCGGCAAGGTGCAGACACCGCAATAAAATTACTGCTGGAAAAAGATTTATACGGCGTTACCGGTAAGATGTATGCCTCGGGAAAACAGAAAAAGATTAGTGCATTTTATAATAATCATCCTCAAATGGAATTATTATGGGAAAAGACTAAGGAACAGCTTTCTGAATATTTGAAATAACTAAAAACGTCAGGCAAAATTCAAATGTTTTGCCAGACGTTTTTTTTAAAGGTTTATCGAATCTTGTTTACGCGATATAATACAGTAATACAAAGCTAATCTTGGAAATATACGCGTCTTACACGCTCGCTTATAGATGTGAGTATTTCGTATGGAATAGTTTGCAACTTATCGCTTAACACAGACACGGGGAGTTTGTCACCAAAAATCTCTACTTTGTCACCTTCATTACATGGAATGTCTGTAACGTCAATCATTGCAACGTCCATGCAGATGTTACCCACATACTTAGCAGGTTTCCCGTCAACCAAACAATATGCACTGCCACATCCGAGATGACGGTTAAGACCGTCCGCATATCCAATAGGAATTGCGGCAATACGGCTTAGCTTGTTTAGATGTCCTTTTCTTGAATATCCCACAGTGTCTTCTGCCTTCACGTCATGTATCTGTAAAATAGTAGTAGATAGTGAAGCTACATTATTAATTATATTGTTGTTTATAGGATTAACTCCGTATAATCCTATTCCTAACCTTACCATATCCAAATGGTATTGAGAGAATCGCTCGATTCCGGCAGTATTACATATATGCCTTAATATTTTATGAGGAAAAGCGTCTTGCAGTTTACCGCTTATATCATTAAACAGGTTAAACTGTTTGGCTGTAAAATCATCGAACTCAGAACTATCACTCCCAACAAAATGTGAAAACACAGAACGGGGAAGTACAGAGTTTTGAGACTTCAGGCGGCTTATCAATTTGTCGATTTCTGCAGGCGAAAACCCAAGACGGTGCATGCCTGTGTCTATTTTAATATGAATAGGGAATAGTGTAACGCCTTCTCTTTCTGCTTCGGATATTAATGCTTCCAAAATGCGGAAACTGTATACCTCCGGTTCGAGGCGATAGCGAAACATGGTTCTGAATGTAGTCATTTCTGGATTCATTACCATTATGTTTGCCGTGATTCCGGATTTTCTTAAAGCAACACCTTCGTCTGCTACCGCTACTGCAAGATAATCAACTCCGTGTTCTTGTAATTTGCGCGATACTTCCAGCGCTCCGGAACCGTAAGCAGACGCCTTGACCATGCAGACCATTTTTGTTTCCGGTTTCATGAACGAACGATAATGCTTCAGGTTCTTCACAATTGCTCCAAGGTCGATGTTCAGTGTCGTTTCGTGAAGTTTCAGTGCCAGTAGGTCGCTTATTTTTTCAAAACAAAAAGAACGCGCTCCTTTTAGTAATATAGTTTCTGAAACAAGGCTGTTCAATATTCCACTTGTTATAAAATCTTCGGTAGTTGTAAAGAAGAATTTCTTATCGTTCTTAAACAAATGGGAAAAATGAGATATCTCGGGGCCTATGCCTATGAACTTATCCAAATTTTGCGTATTCACTCTGTCAGCTACATGTGTATAAAGAGCTTCTGAATTCATTCCACTCTGATATATATCGCTTAATATCAGTGTGCACTTTGTATCTGATTGCCCTACACGTCTGTTCATGAAATCCAATGCGATATCAAGCGAGTTCACATCAGAATTGTATGAATCATTAATTATGGTACAATTGCGCACTCCCTGCGTAACTTCCATACGCATAGCCACGGATTCCAAACGCGACAGTCCATTGTGTATATACTCTGGAGACAGCTTCAGATATAAGCAAGCAGCCAAGCAATGAATGCTGTCGGCAATGGAGGCGTCGTCAATAAATGGCAAAGTATATTGCCCTTCATGTCCGTCATACTTATATGAAATCGTTGTGGTGTCTTGTGATTTTTCAATGCTTGATACGAACAAAGGTGCAGAGTCGTCTTTTACAGACCACCTTAACTGCTGGTGGGCTATTTTGCCTATAGAAATGGAGCGGTCTATTATTTCGTCGTCTGAAGAGTATATTACAACATCGCAATTTTTAAAAAGTTTCAATTTTTCCCTGCACTTAGACTCCTTGTCGGGGAAATTTTCCTGGTGTGCATTACCGAGATTCACCATTATACCTATAGTAGGTTGTATAATATCGCGCAACGCATCCATTTCGCCAGGGTCAGATATGCCAGCCTCAAAAACTCCAATTTGTGAGGATTCGTCAAGTAACCATACCGAAAGAGGTACACCTATCTGTGAGTTATAACTCCTTGGCGAGCGCGTAACATTCATAACCGGTTGTAAAAGCTGGTTTAGCCATTCTTTCACAATAGTTTTGCCATTGCTTCCGGTTATACCGATAATGGGTATGTTATACTGTTCGCGGTGACGTTCCGACAAACGTTGGAGAGCTTTACGAGAATCAATTACGTATAAGAAATTAGTTCCTGGATATTTTTCGTCGTATTTATCGGGCAGTTTTGTTACAACGAAATTGCGAACGCCACGTTTATACAGTTCATTAATGTAATTGTGCCCATCGCCAATGTTTGTTTTTATAGCAAAAAACAACGATGTTTCAGGAAAAACCAAAGACCTGCTATCCGTAAGAAGCCATTCAATGTTTGCTTCGGCATTTCCGTAACGGCGTGCTCCGATAAGTGCTACTATATCTTCTATCTTGTATCTCATTTTCTAATCACTTAATTATATATTGCTTTGTTTGCTGCTGATACGTTTGTTTAGTTCTTCAACTTCCTTTTCGACCGCTAAGTTCGCATATTTTTTGCTTAAAAAGACTAAACGTTCTTGTGTTTTTTCAACAAAGGCGCGATACTCTTTTGTGTCAGGATAATTTGGACGATGGTTTATAGCTTTTACTATTTTTTTCCATTCCTGTGCAAAGGCAAAAGTTTCATCGCTGAACGCATATTCCGAAAAACGTTCGAATATGTAATCAACGGCTTGTGTTGATGGATGAAGCATGTCGTCTGCATAGAAACGGTAATCGCGCAATTCGTCATTAACTATCTCATAAGAAGGGAAATAGAAACATTTACCGCAGAAATGCTTTATTGTTTCGTCCACGGCAAGAAGTAAAACGGATTTACTAAGATTCGAGCCGTGAAAACCATATTTTGCATACCTATACGGGCTGACTGTAAAAAGGACTTGTAAATGTTCATTTAGTTTGAAGAGCTCGGTTAATGTCTTTTCGCAAACGGAAATTACTTCTTCTACGGTCATGTCGTGTATGTTAAACCGTTGTTCCGGTATTTTATGGCAATTAGCCACGGTGACATTGCTCCCATCAACATTGTATTCATAGCAACGGTTCGTACCGAAAGTCAATATCAACGCATGAGCATTCTTAATAGCGTTGTTACATTCGTAAGCACGTTTCCGTATGTTGTGTAAGCATTGTTCTCGTGCAGGGGCAGAGAAATCGCCGGAATGAAGCCAGCTGTTCCATATCTCGCCGTTTTGGAAAAGGTACTTTTCGTATGGAAAATCTTCACCGCTTAATAAGCTGTCTAAAGAACGGCAAATGCTCATTGGATTATAGAGGACGCCAAAAGCATTAACATCGCAATTAAATTTGTAATCTACAAGTTTGGTGCCTATGTTTTTAGTAAAACATGAACCTAATAAAACAATGTTGTCGGCAACATTAAGATTGAAACCGTCTTTAATAATAGAAACTTCAGTTCTGAATTTCATAATACGAATGACCAGAATCAATTGTATATAATCTAAGCAAATACAAAAATAAAAAGAACTCTTGATTCTTTGCTACATTGTTGCAAAATAAAGACTATTTAAGGGTATTCTTGGAAGAGATTTTTTCAACTATTTTGGGTTCGTAATTTATACCCAGAAAAAGTTTCTTCAAAAATATGTCTGAGATATTTTAAAATATGTCTGACATATTTTGAATTACGTGCCTTGTATTTTTTATTTCCTCCGACACGTGTATAACAAATTGAAAATCAGTTGTGATTCCCAGCGTCTGTTTTTGTCTGCATTCATTTGCTTTGCTGCTCGCTCTATTTTTTGTAATAATATATAATTAGGATTTTACATCGTATTGCTTTGCAGGAGTAAAAAGAAGGCTACGTACTTAAAGCACGTAGCCTTCTTTTTTATCAATATATCAAATAAATTTTATTCTGCTGCGTTCTCTTTCTCCGGTGCTTGTTCAATGAGTTCCATAAACTGATCCAACTTGGGAGTTATGATTATTTGAGTGCGGCGGTTACGTTGTTTGCCAACTTCTGTGTCGTTTGTTGTCAAGGGATTGTATTCTCCGCGTCCGCCAGCAGTTAATCGTTTGGGGTCTACGCCATAGTTGTTTTGCAAATATTGCACAACGCTGGACGCGCGAAGGCAGCTCAAATCCCAGTTGTTGCGAATGTTTTCGCGAGAGATGGGCACGTTGTCAGTATTTCCTTCAACGAGGACGTCGTAGTCGCTGTAGTCCATAATTATCTTGGCAATCTTACTAAGCGTTTCGGCCGCGCGGTCGTTTATTTCGTAACTGCCGCTCTTGTAAAGCATATTGTCGGCAAGCGATATATAAACAACGCCTTTCAGCACTTGTACGTCAACCTCCTTAAGTTCTTCCTTGCTGAGCGAACGGGTAAGGTTGTTGGTAAGAACCATATTAAGCGAATCGCTCTTGCTCTTTACCTCTACCAGGTGACGGATATATTGATTGGATTCGTTAATCTGGTCCACAAGTTTTGAGATATTCATCGTGGTCATGTTGCTTGCGGTAAGGCTCTTGTCGAGCGATTTCTGCAATCGTGCATAATCTCTTTTGGATGCCTGGAGTTGCTGCTCCAGATTGGCAACCCGTTCGTTGCTTACGGCCAATTGCTCTTTGGTTGACGTGAGCTGGTCTTTTGTATCCAAAAACTTATCGTTAAGTTCTTTGTTTGCGTTTTGGCAATTCTCAAGGTCTTTTTTACTAGCACAACTGCTCATAAACAGACCTAATACTGCAATCGATAAAATTAATGCTCCTTTTTTCATTGTTCATCAGGTTTTAGATGTTTGGTGCAAAAGTAAGTAAAAAAACACAAGCAAAGAAAGAATCAACACTTTTAGACTGTTTTTAATACATTTATATACCCGCGAAACGTCTTTTATATACTAAAATTAGGTAATTTCGCATTCGTGGATTTAAGAAGCTTTTTAGAAAAATATTCCCAAGGCAAAAGTATAAGCTTGTTGTGCGAAACTGTTAATAAGCAACACAACCAGCTAATAAGCGTTTCGGGGGTACACGGTTCTACATATGCTACTATTGCTGCCGCACTTTACGAAAAGAAGAGTGCTCCGTCGTTTATTATGTGCATATTGAACGATGAAGATGAAGCCGGCTATTTTTATCAGGATTTAAAAGCTCTGTTAAAAAACAGCAGCGATGTAATGTTTTATCCCTCAAGCTATCGGTTGCGGGGAGGTAAATATATAAAGGATGAGGAGAACGGAATACTTCGTACCGAAGCTTTGGGCAAAATAATAGCAGGCAACGAACCCTTTTTATTAGTAAGTTATCCGGAAGCTGTTGCTGAAAAAGTATCTGATAAAAAGAAACTTGCAGGAAATTATGAGAAAATATCTGCAGGTGACGCAATAGATATTTCAGAACTTGAAAAAAAATTATTAGGGTGGGGGTTCCGTAACGTTGATTACGTGTATCAACCTGGTGAGTTTGCAATAAGAGGTAGCATTGTAGATGTTTTTTCTTTTTCTTCAAACAATCCTTTCAGGCTTGACTTCTTTGGTGATGAAATAAGCAGCATACGTTCTTTTGACATACGTACACAATTGAGTATTGACAAGCAAGAAAACATAATACTTGCGCCGCAAACAAAAACAGATGTAACAAACAGCATACAAGTATCGCAATTACTTCCCGAAAACACTCTTTACATCGTAAGAAGCTTGAATTTTATAAGTGAACGGATTGATATATTCAAAGATAAAATTTTAGATGAAAGTACTTTTATATCAGGACAAGAGTTCGACTCGGAAATAAGAAACCACAGAATTATAGAATCTGAACCCGTTAAACGTACAGAAAAACGAGAATCAATCGCTTTCAACATACACTCCCAACCATTATTCCATAAAAATTTTGATTTGGTAAAAAAAACGTTTGAGGATTATGCAAGCAAACAGTACAAGATATTTGTAACGGCTGATAATTCCAAACAATTAGAAAGGCTCAAATCAATATTAGGAGATTTAAACTCGAGTATAACATTTACGCCCGTAGAAGGTACTGTACACACGGGATTCGTGGATGATGACATGCGTGTTTGTCTATTCACAGACCACGAGATATTTGATCGTTACCATAGATACAATTTGCTTAATAACAGTGTGCGTAACGGTCACATGGCTCTCTCGTTAAAAGAAATAAAAGAACTGCAGGTCGGAGATTATGTCGTTCATGTAGACCACGGTGTCGGTAAATTTGCAGGCTTGGTGAACATCCGCAGCGGCAACAATATGCAGGAAATGATAAAACTTGTTTATGCAAATGACGATGTGGTACTAGTTTCGATAAGTTCCTTGCATAAATTGAGCAAATATCGTGGAAAAGATGGTGAATCACCACATTTGAATCATTTGGGAACAGGGGCTTGGCAGAGGCTGAAAGATCGTACAAAGAAAAAAATTAAAGATATAGCGCGTGATTTGATAAAGTTATACTCAGAACGCCAACAAAAAAAAGGATTTGCCTTTAGTGCAGATAACTATTTGCAACATGAATTGGAAGCCTCTTTCATTTACGAGGATACACCTGACCAGCTAAAAGCCACTTTGGCCGTTAAAGCTGATATGGAAAGAGAGCGCCCCATGGACCGCTTGGTTTGCGGCGATGTCGGTTTCGGAAAGACGGAGGTGGCAATACGAGCCGCCTTTAAAGCTGCATGCGACGGTAAACAGACTGCAGTTATGGTTCCTACGACACTTCTGGCTTTTCAGCATTTCCAAACATTTAGCGAAAGATTAAAGGATTTTCCCGTAAAAGTAGATTACTTATCGCGAGCACGGTCTGCCGCACAAACAAAGATTGTCCTCAAAGAGTTGCAAGAAGGTAAGATAGATATAATTGTAGGAACTCACAAATTAGTGGGGAAAAACGTAAAGTTCAAAGACCTGGGCCTGCTTATTATCGACGAGGAACAAAAGTTCGGTGTTGCCGTAAAAGAAAAACTTCGTCAAATGAAAGTAAATGTCGACACACTCACATTGACAGCTACGCCTATACCGCGGACATTACAATTCTCTTTTATGGGTGCACGCGACATGTCTATAATACAATCACCGCCTCCGAACCGTTATCCGATAGAAACTCAGATATGTACCTTTGATGAAGAGATAATAGCCGAAGCCATTAATAATGAAATGAGACGCGGCGGCCAAATATTCTTTGTTTGCAATAAAATAGCGAGACTTCCAAACATAGCTGATTTCATAAGGCGTAAAGTTCCTAATGCACGTGTTGTAATAGGACATGGGCAAATGCCTTCGGAACAATTGGAAAATATAATAGTTGACTTCATAAATTACGATTACGACGTTTTGGTTTCTACAACAATTATAGAAAATGGGGTAGATATTCCAAACGTTAATACAATAATAATAGATAATGCTCAAAATTTCGGATTAAGCGATTTACATCAAATGCGAGGTAGGGTCGGACGCTCTAATAAAAAGGCATATTGTTACTTAATTGCGCCGCCTCTCTCTTTACTTCCAGACGATTCGCGCCGCCGCTTGGAAGCGATTGAAAATTTCAGCGACTTAGGCAGCGGAATAAACATTGCAATGCAAGACCTTGACATTAGAGGCGCCGGAAATCTCTTAGGCGCTGAGCAAAGCGGATTTATAGCAGATTTGGGGTATGATACGTATCAAAAAATCCTTAATGAAGCGGTGGTGGAATTAAAGACTCAAGAATTTACCGATTTATATGAGGAAGAGATAAATAACAAATCCATAGATCACGGTGATTTATATGTCACCGAATGCACTATAGAGAGTGACTTGCAAATGTGTTTCCCTGAAAGCTATGTACCAGGATCAAGCGAACGTATATTGCTTTATCGCGAATTAGACTCGATTGACAATGATATAGAACTGGAGGCATACCGCAAACGACTCGAAGACCGTTTTGGTACACCTCCGTCGCAGGCTGAAGAATTGATGAGAGTTGTTACGTTGCGCAGGTATGGTAAAAAGCTCGGAATAGAAAAAATTTTATTGAAGTCCGGAATAATGCTGCTTTTCTTTGTTTCCGATAAAAATAGTCCTTTTTATAAGAGCGCTACTTTTTCTAAGGTAATAGACTATGCTATGCACCATATTCGTACGTGTAAGTTGGAAGAAGTAAATTCTAAACGTAGAATGCAGATTCAAAATATAAATTCGGTTTCCAAAGCCACTGACGCCTTAAAAGAAATGCTTGTCGTGCAAAATTAATCTAAGCCGATAATCACACATTTCTATTTTCCGATTTTTCTGCACAATGTTATGCATGGTAGGGCAAGCACGATATTTTTGACTGATTTTTATTCGCCCGATTTTGCTATTAAACATAATACAGATTATTGCAAATCAAAGATAATAATAAGAATCGAAATAAATGTTGCAAATATGTTTGCGGACTGCATTTCAATTGCTTTTTAATAGACTAAACCGATAAGCCTTTTCATTAGCCCGTAAGAGCAAGAAAAAAAATATGTCTGAGGTATTTTAAAATATGTCTGACCTAATTCAAAATATGTCTGACATATTTTTCTGGTGCTTCCATGTTAAGTTAACTACACTGCTATTAGATGTTTTAGTGCAAACTGTAAATGTCGCTTAAGTTAGTTAGGTTTTGTCTTGCGCAACCTGCGAGTATAAATACTCGCTAATCGATTCTATTTAGCTAAATGTACTTCCAAAACAGCGTCGTTTTTTGATAAAAACTTTTTGCCAAATAAAAAATTATATTTTACTTTGCATATAGTGATTCACTAACCTTTTAATAAAAAATACCTATGACAGAAGAACCAATACCAATTCTCAGTGGCTTAAAACCTGAAAATTTCCGCAAAACAATAAACGGCAAAGAAACGTATCTGTTTACACTTCGGAACAATGCCGACAACGAAATCTCTATCACAAATTACGGAGGTGCTATCGTATCAATTATGGTTCCGGACAAGAATGGTAATAAAGCAAATATCATTCAAGGTCATGACAACATAGATGACGTTATTAATAGCCCCGAACCGTTTTTAAGCACATTAATCGGACGTTATGGAAACCGAATAGCCAAAGGAAAGTTTATTCTTAACGACAAAGAATATTATTTGGCAGTAAATAACGGACCAAATCACCTTCACGGCGGGCCTACTGGATTTCACGCTCGCGTTTG
>URSZ01000086.1 GCA_900550635.1 uncultured Prevotella sp.
AACTGGCATGGACTGAAAAAACGCAAGCCCAATATCCTTACTTCCCTCGAAATGGATCCGGCCGTAATGGAGCAGCGCAATATCCACCTGCAGAAAAAATACGAAGAGATAAAGAAAAATGAAGTGCGCTACGAAACAATACAATGTGACGACGCCGACTATATAATAGTTGCTTTTGGCTCGGCAGCCCGTGTCTCTCAGAAAGCAATCGAAATAGCCCGCAGCGAAGGAATCAAACTCGGCTTGTTCCGTCCTATCACATTGTGGCCGTTCCCTTACAAGGAAATAGAGCAGCTTTCAGCCCGTATAAAAGGTATATTAGTAGCCGAAATTAATGGCGGACAAATGGTATATGATGTACGTCTCGCTACAGGCAAAGGTATTCCGGTAGAATATTTCGGTCGCCAAGGCGGTATCGTACCGGCTCCCGACGAAATAGTAAACGCCCTGAAGAGCAAAATAATCAATTCAGCCAAATCCTGACCTCTGTAGGAACGTAATTAAACGTCAAAAGCCAACAGATCGAATAGTAAATACAAACAATCAAAAAGACATGACTACGGAAAACAACAATGAAACACAAAGACCAAGGCACACGCAAAGAAAAGAAGAAAGTGCCTCGCGGCTATTGATACGCAACATAATGAATTTATATTTCATTATAGCAGTAGTTGTTCTTATTGTGCTTTATTTCGTTCGTCCCGGCATACAACAAACAACCGGTTATCTGGTTTTTGCGATGTTTACAGTTTCCGTAAAAATTGCTGAAATGGTTATCCGTTTTCTTCCCAAATAAGCCTTAGGTTGATTGAAACGTATAGCCGTAAAAATGCAATATAAAATATCTTAGCCGATAAAATAAAAGAATCATGACAAGAGAAGAAATAATACAACCACAAAACTTCGTTTACGGCAAGTCCCCGCTCGTAAACGATACCCCCATGCACTACTGTCCCGGTTGTTCTCACGGAGTGGTACACAAACTCATAGCCGAGGTAATTGAAGAGATGAACCTTGCCGAAAAAACCATAGGCGTATGCCCTGTAGGATGTGCGGTATTTGCATACCGTTACCTCGATATAGACTGGCAGGAAGCTGCACACGGGCGTGCACCTGCTGTTGCTACGGCATGCAAACGTTTGTGGCCGGACCGTTTGGTATTTACTTACCAGGGCGACGGCGACTTGGCTTGCATAGGTACGGCCGAAACAATACATGCTTTGAACCGCGGCGAAAAGTTCACAATAATATTTATAAACAATGCTATTTACGGAATGACAGGCGGGCAAATGGCACCGACTACGCTCGTGGGAATGAAGACATCCACGTGTCCTTACGGCCGCGACGTTAATTTGCACGGCTATCCGTTAAAGATAACGGAAATAGCCGCACAGCTCGAAGGAACAGCCTACGTAACACGCCAAAGCGTTGAAACAGTAGGTGCCATTCGTAGAGCCAAAAGAGCTATACGCCACGCTTTCGAAAATTCCATGAACGGAATAGGCTCCAACCTGGTAGAAATTGTTTCAACCTGTTCTTCGGGCTGGAAGATGTCACCGACAATGGCAAATAAATGGATGGAAGAGAACATGTTCCCGTATTATCCAATAGGCGATTTAAAAGACGTACAACCATGACAAATGAACTAATAATCTCCGGTTTTGGAGGACAAGGTGTCCTCTCGATGGGAAAGATTCTTGCATACGCAGGACTTATGGAAGGGAAAGAAGTTACATGGATGCCGGCATACGGCCCGGAACAACGCGGCGGCACGGCAAATGTAACAGTAATTGTAAGCGATGAAAAAATATCGTCTCCCATACTCAGCACTTTCGATACGGCTATTCTTCTCAACCAACCTTCGCTCGAGAAGTTCGAAAACAAAATAAAGCCGGGAGGTACACTGATTTACGATGCGTTCGGAATAAGCGAGCCCCCCACCCGCACCGACATCTCGATATACCGCATTAACGCAATGGACGTAGCGGCAGAGTTGAAAATGATGAAAGCGTTCAATATGGTAGTATTAGGTTCTTTCCTTAAAGTACATCCTATAGTAACTATAGAAAACGTTATAAAAGCATTAAAAAAAACGTTGCCCTTGCGTCATCACAACCTGATTCCGCTTAACGAGCAAGCCATAAAGAAAGGCATGGAAATAATCTCCGATTAAAGCGGAGCGCTTTTGTCTGTGTTCAAGCCAACAGGTTTTGGACCTCTCAAAAATACGTGCCTTGTATTTTAAAATATGTCTGACCTATTTCAAAATATGTCAGACATATTTTTTCTTTCCTCAAAGGTATGTTTAAATCATTTAAAATGAAATATCGTTTCTAAGTAAGAATAAGGCACTTTTTTAAATCACTGTTTTCGTGCCGGAATTGTCTGCTTCACTCATCCCTGAACCGGCATTTAAGATTTAAGGGTTACGTAAATATTTATAAGAATTTTGATAAGCAATGTCGCCGAATATCATCGCAAGCTTTCTTGTTTGATGTTCTTTTTATCACTAATTTTGCAGCCAAGATGAGACGATTGCTGCTTTTATTAACCTTTCTGTTCACTGCCTCCGGTTATATCAGTGCCCAAGACCTGTTTGATTCGGAAGGCAACCGGATTGACGGATACGAAGGGACACGGTCGCATTTTGTTCAGGAAGAAGACTCCGTAGAAGAGGAAGAAATGCCCAAAGGCATGTATGTATGGCGTGTTGACGAACGATGGGGAGATACGATAAAAACAGAAATCGACACTATGTCCTATCAGTTCCAGAATGCGAACCTAACCGAAGGTATAACAGGAAGGTATAACATGCTGGGTAATATGGGCTCACCGCGAATATCGCGCTTGTTCATGGCTCGCCCTGTTATGAACGATTTTATCTTTGCCGACCCGTTCGACTTCTTTATAAAGCAACCCGGTGAATTCCATTTTACCAATACACTATCGCCTATTACCAATGTTACATACGACGAATGCGGTGACAAAACCGACGGTGAAGACAGGATAAAAGCATTCTTTGCGGTAAATGCCGGAAAGAATATAGGTTTAGGATTCAAAATCGATTACCTATACGGTCGCGGATACTATGCGAATCAGTCTACTTCTGAGTTCAACGGAACATTGTACGGCTCTTACAAAAGCGACAAATACAAAGCCCACTTGCTTTTTAGTGCAAACCACCTAAAAATGGGAGAAAACGGCGGTATTGAAAGCGATATGTACATAACTGATCCCGAAAGCCTGCCGAACAAATACAGTTCTACTGACATACCTACCATGTTGAGCAAAGCGTGGAACCGTGTGTATGTAAACACCCTGTTCTTTACCCACCGGTACAGTTTGGGATTCTACCGTACAAAAGACAAAGACGGCAATATAGTGGAAAATCCCAACGACACCATAAGTTTAGACTCGCTTACGCTTTCAAAATTTGATTCCCTGCAAGTCGATTCACTTCATAAACTTGCAGAAGAAAGGAAACACTACACTACCGAATACGTTCCGGTAACGAGCATAAACCACTCGCTGCGCATTGACGACAACACACGCCGATTCGTAAACAACACCGTAAGAGAAGGATACTACCTGAACCAGTATTTCGACGGCGATTCAGT
Organism: uncultured Prevotella sp.; assembly: GCA_900550635.1. GTDB lineage: Bacteria > Bacteroidota > Bacteroidia > Bacteroidales > Bacteroidaceae > UBA6398. Next base: position 3,618 of record URSZ01000086.1, read on the forward strand.
AAACGACAAGACAAAACTGCTTAAAGTATCGAACACTCTTGCGCTAAAACTTCACGAAGGATTCAACCGCTGGGCACAAGCCGGAATAAGTCTTTTCGGGCAACATGAGTTTATGCACTATACCATGCCCCAAACACGTTTTACCACAAAATCGTATAATGAAAACCGATTTACGTTAGGTGGAAAAATAGAACGCACACAAGGGAAAATATTGCATTATTCGGCTGTAGGTACGACATCGTCTACAGGAAAAAACTTCGGGCAATTCGACCTCGACGGCAAAGTAGATCTTATGATTCCTATAAAAAAAGACACGATACTCCTTAACCTTCATGCAAGGATAAACCGCACGTTACCCTCTTTCTATTACCGTCATTACCACTCCCAACATGCATGGTGGGACAACGACAACTTAAACGATGAGTTCCGGACTCGATTTGAAGGTGAGCTTTCATACACCCGCACGCGCACACGCCTGCGGGTAAGTGTTGAAAACATTAAGAATTACACCTACTTTGCAACAACACAGCAGCTTTACTCTGGAACAGGGAACGAAGCATTCTACTCGAATGCCGTAAGCGCAAGGCAGTACACAGGAAGCATCCAAGTGTTGGAAGCAATGCTGAATCAGAATTTCAAATTGGGCATATTAAATTGGGAAAACGAATTGGCGTATACCACAAGCAGCAACAAGGAAGTTCTCCCATTACCCACTTTCTCGGCATATTCAAATCTATATCTGCATTTCAAGATAGCGAAAGTGCTTACAGTGCGCTTCGGCGGTGACGTAAGGTTTTTCACTAAATACTATGCCCCGACGTACTCTCCTATAATAGGCCAGTTTGCCTTGCAAGACAAAAGCACGCAAACAGAAATAGGAGCATATCCGATTGTAAACGTTTACGCGAACATGCATCTTAAACACACTCGCTTTTATATAATGGCGACTCACGTAAACAAGAGCAGTAATGGCGGAAACTATTTCTTAGTTCCTCATTACCCTATCAATCCGCTGACAATAAAATTCGGTTTGTCTTGGAATTTCTTCAACTAATGACCTTTCAAAAACGAGCCATTAGTTCTATTACAAACTTGTCCTTTTCAGACACGTCGGGAATGCTGTTCTTACGATAAAAATAATTCTCGTAATTTAACCGTATATCTGTAGCAAATGGCTTTAATATCGTTAATGTAACTCCCGCAGTTATGCGCGAGCGTTCGTAGTCTGTAAGTTTAAAACGACTTTTGCTCTCATCTGTAAAATTTTCGCCGTCGCTATTATCTGTCATGTAGTCAAAACGAAAAAGAGGAGATATTCTCGAGAAAAAGCAACGATTTAAAGGGAAGCCATAAGAAACAAATACATCAAGGGCGTGCGCGTTTGTGAACGCATTTTTTGAGTAATGTTTGTACATGTACTCTACTTCGGCGTGGATACGCTTGTTTTCAAAATATGCGCCAGCGTCGTACATCATTACAGAAACAGAGTTCGGTCTCCTTTTCTGTGTGCTCAAAGTAAGATTGTATAGATTACTACCACTTTTGTAAGCCAAAATGGCTTTCGCCGAAAAACAAAAAGTGTTTGTCCAACCTAATTTTTGGTCAGTAATGCCCAAACCATTAAACAATCCGGCTTCTACCGATATTGGGAAACGTTCATTTCCGAGACTATATGCAAGAGTAGCGCCTACATCGCGTACACTACCCATCTCCTTTGCTATAAAAGAACGATTGGCAAAGTATTGCATATGCGGAGAACGGTGAGCGTCAATAGTAAATGGCACACGAAACTGTCCGGCTGTAAACTTCAAATTATCCACTATGGCCAAACGTGCATATGCGTCCAGCATTTTTATTTCTCCTTCGTCTGATAAATCTATTTCAGCCTTGTATGACACATTACGTGCGACATTCCCGTCAACACTAACCCTGGCATTACGAACTTCAAAGCGCCCTTTGTTATCTTCAGGCTGATATTCATATTTAGCACGTATGGTACCATGTATGTTAGGTTTATAATCCACACTGTTTTGTTCCGAGACCTGCGCCGGACATACTACTCCTATACATATTGATAGGCTAAACAAGATTACGGTTTTCTTTGTCATACTCTAAAAATGTCGGACAAAAGTAACCTTTCCTTTTATAGACATAATTAAGATTCTGTTAAGAAAAGCACAACCCAAATGGAAATGCAAGCAAATGCTATTAAAAAAGAATGTAGAACATGCAAACAAAGCTTGTTCTACATCATCTACTAATGTCGGGGTGAAAGGATTCGAACCTTCGACCCCCTGCTCCCAAAGCAGGTGCGCTAACCGGACTGCGCTACACCCCGAGCAAAATCGAATGCAAAAGTAAATAAAAAAAACGAGTAATGCAACATGTGTTATTAGTATTTTCACAATGCATGGCTTCGACCAGACATTATTCAAATCTCAAGACTTTTGAGGGATGTATTCTTGCAACTAAATAGCTTGGCAACACCAACGCTAAAGTTGACACTATAAAAGTTACTATGTTGATTAATATTATTGCCGTCAAATCGAATTCAACAGGAACACTGTCTATATAATATGATTCCGGGTTCAAGTGAACTATATTAAATTCCTTCTGCAGGAAAGCAAGTAGTAATCCTAACACGTTGCCTGCGACCATTCCTTTCAACAGAATAATTACTGCTAGATTTATGAAAACTTTACGTACTAAGGTATTAGTTGCTCCTAATGTTTTCAGTAATGCTATCGTACTTGTTCTTTCTAGAATAAGAATCAGCAAGCCACTTACAATGGTTACACCCGCCACGGCAAGCATGAGAATCAGAATAACCCAAATATTTATATTCAACAAGTTCAGCCAATCGAATATTTGAGGGAATAGCTCCTTTACAGTAAATGAGACATACGAAGTGTTATGCTCTATATTATATTTAGAAATAAATTTTGCAATATGAAAACTCGTCTCGTTCAGCTTAGAAAAATCTTTTACTGTTATTTCTACACCGTATGCATGCTTGTCGTCCCACTTGCTTAAATTTCTTACGGTTTTATCATTAGCAAAGACCAGAACTTTATCAAACTGAGACAAGTCAGTCCTATAAATTGCTGCTATTTTAAATCGACGGGCACGCAAACCATTTTCAAAAAAATAAGCGAATAGCTTATCTCCGACTTTCAGTTTCAAATCGTTTGCGATACTTTTACTAATAACTATTTCATTTTCCGTTCCTTTTTTACTGTAATCGGGAAGTTGTCCTTCTATTATATGCGAAGATACAAAGTCCGTACTATAAGTAGAGTTTATACCTTTTAGGGTAATTCCAGCAAATTGGTCTGTTGTCTTTAATATTCCCGATTTCATCGAGTAATATTGCACATGCTCCACGTCGGGTATCTTTTCTATACCTTTAACCAATTCGTCATCTACTATAATCGGGCGACTTTCTCCTATCTCAGCAGGAGCAGTATTATATATCGTTAAATGAGAGCCGAAACCTATAACTTTGGAGCTTATTTCATCCTTAAACCCAAATACTACGGCTACCGATAAAATCATTACAGCCAGTCCCACCGCTACTCCAAATATGGCAATACGTATAGCCGGCAAGGACGCACGCTTTTTACCGTTCTCGCTTGAATATAATTTTTTTGCTATATAGAGCGAAAAATTCATCTTGACAAAGTTCTTCCCGGGTACTTTTCTAATGCTTTTCTCAACAAGAACAATGCCCGTATTAAATCTTCCTTTTTCAAGACATACGCAATTCTCACTTGGTCTATCCCTGCTCCCGGAGTAGTGTAGAACCCGGCAGCAGGAGCCATCATGACAGTTTCATTTTCGTAAGAAAAATCGGTAAGACACCATGCACAAAATTTTTCAGCATCGTCAACGGGCAACTGTACTGTTGTATAAAAAGCCCCCATTGGCACTGGAGAATAAACCCCGGGTATACGATTTAAACCATCTATCAGGCATTTGCGCCGTTCTACGTATTCATCATAAACGTCTCTGTTATAATTTTCTCCTGCTTCAATAGACGCTTCTGCTGCTATTTGGCCGAGCAATGGAGGACTCAGCCGCGCTTGACAAAACTTCATTACCGCCTTTCGTACTTCTGCGTTCTTCGTAATCAAAGCTCCAACACGTATTCCGCATTCACTATAACGTTTTGAGACCGAATCAATGAGTATTACGTTTTGCTCTATATCTTTTAAGTGACAAGCAGAAATGTATGGTGACCCCGTATATATAAACTCGCGATACACCTCGTCGCTAAACAAATACAAATCATACTTTTTCACCAAATCCCTTATTTGGTTCATTTCCCGCCGCGTATACAGGTATCCTGTCGGGTTATTGGGATTACATATCAAAATAGCTCGAGTCCTGTCATTAATAAGTTCTTCAAACTTCTCTACTTTAGGAAGTGAAAAACCTTCTTCTATTGTTGTTGCAATTGTGCGAATTACTGCTCCTGCAGCCACTGCAAAAGCCATATAGTTTGCATAAGCAGGCTCGGGTACAATTATCTCATCGCCGGGATTAAGACATGACAGAAAAGCGAACAATACGGCTTCTGAGCCACCACTCGTTATTATAATGTCATCGGCATTTACATTGATTTTGTATTTGGCATAATACTTTACCAACTTCTCTCGATAGCTTAAAAAGCCTTGGCTCGGACTATATTCTAGCACAGTTCTGTCAATATTCTTTATAGCGTCAAGCGCTACCTGTGGCGTAGGAAGATCGGGCTGGCCGATATTCAAATGATATACGTGAATTCCACGCTTCTTGGCCGCATTTGCCAAAGGCGTCAATTTACGTATTGGAGATTGCGGCATACGCTCCCCGCGTTCCGATATTGTTGGCATTTGTATTTTCCTTTTTTTGAAATTGCGACAAATTTACAATTTTCGCATTAAATACCGTTCTTTGAGTTTAAAAACCTTACAACAACTTCACTGCATTAAGACGGCATGATAATAGTTAAACATAATATTTTTGTTTTCGCCACATACGCTCTTCTCTAAAGTAAGAGAAAAAACATGTCAGACCTATTTTAAAATATGTCAGACATATTTTAAAATATCTCAGAGATAATTTAAAATACATGCCTTGTATTTTTTACGTCGTATAACTACTATTCCACTTTATTTATATAATAATCGATAGTCGGAAGAAAATTCGATAGAAAAACGTAACTTTGCCAAACAACTTATAAACAACAAAGAGATGTATAATTGGTTCGAATGTAAAGTAAAATACGAGAAAGATTTAGGAGAAGGCAAAACAAAAAAGGTTATAGAACCATACTTGGTAGACGCATTAAGTTTTACGGAAGCAGAGCATAGGATAATATCAGAAATTCAGCCCTTTATGAGCGGTGAATTTCAAGTTTCGGATATTAAACGTGTAAATATAGCCGAATTGTTTGAAACAAACGAGGAAAGTGCAGATAAGTGGTATCAATGCAAGTTGGCTTTTATTACTTTGGATGAAAAAAGCGGCACTGAAAAACGCACTACCCAATCTGTAATGGTTCAAGCCGCCGGCCTACGCGAAGCAGTAAAGCGTTTAGATGAAGGCATGAAATCCTCCATAATAGATTATAGCATAACTGCTGTAACCGAAACAAAACTCATGGGAGTATATCATTATCAAGAAGCTGCCCCAGAAGGATATACAAAAGTAAACAAAGACAATGCCTAAAGTTGGTGAAGAAATAAAAAAGGTTCTCAATGAGCTTCCTATTGGAGTGGAATTAGTTGCTGTGTCTAAATTCCACTCATCCGAGGACATATTGGATGCATACAATGCCGGTCAGCGAATCTTTGGAGAAAACCGTCCTCAAGAAATGACGGAGAAGTACAAAATTTTGCCCAAAGATATAAAATGGCACATGATAGGGCATTTGCAGACCAACAAAGTAAAGATGATAGCACCGTATGTTTCTATGATTGAATCTGTTGACTCAATAAAACTATTGCAAGAGATTAACAAGCAAGCAGCGAACTGCAATCGAATCATACAGTGTCTTTTGGAAATACACGTTGCAAAAGAAGAAACAAAATCAGGCTTTACACCCGATGAATGCCGCACTTTTTTAGACAAAGGCGAATGGAAAAGCTTTAACAATATTCAAATATCAGGCCTCATGTGCATGGCGTCGAATACGACGGACGAAAAAAGAGTATTTAATGACTTTGAAACAGCTCAAAACCTATTTAATGAGTTTAAGGAATCACATTTTGCTCATTGTGACTCATTCTGTTATCGTTCTTGGGGAATGAGTAACGATTATAAAATCGCTATAGAAAACGGGGCCAATATAGTTAGAATAGGAACACGCATATTCGGTGAACGCAATTATTAAAAAATATCGGTATGCTAAAAGCTTACCCTCGGTAGTATAAATATTAAGAAATGACAGATATAATCGAAAAATACTTCCCTGAAATCACTACACTTCAACGCGAACAATTCAAGAGCTTGCCGAATCTATATAAAGAATGGAACTCGAGAATCAACGTTATATCTCGTCGTGATATAGATAATGTCATGATTCACCATGTACTGCATTCTCTTTCCATTGCAAAAGTAATAGCATTTTCACCTAATACACATATATTGGACGTTGGAACAGGCGGCGGCTTCCCCGGTATTCCTCTAGCAATAATGTTTCCTCAGACTAATTTTAGTTTAATTGATAGCATTGGGAAAAAAATACTTGTTGCAAGTGAAATATCTAAAGCTATTGGACTAAATAATGTCGATTTTGCTCATCGTAATGCCATTGACGAAAAAGGAATGTATGATTATGTTATTACCAGAGCCGTAATGCCCGCTGCGGATTTGGTAAAAATGACATACAAAAATATATCAAGCGAAAGTCGA